>NZ_JACJEW010000066.1:0-21476 GCF_014164315.1 Pseudoalteromonas sp. SG44-1 | reverse complement strand
GCTTACCGCTTACCGCTTACCGCTTACCGCTTACCGCTTACCGCTTTTTTTAACTTTTTCTGTGCGCGCTTTTGTTCTGCTTTTTTAACGTGTTTGCTGATCCACTTGGTCATTTTTACCATTAATGCTGGCGGGAAGTTATGGCCCATGCCGTTGACGATTCTTAGTTTGGCTTTACGGATTTGCACTGCTGTTAATTTTCCAGCTGAAACAGGTATCACAGGGTCAAGATTGCCGTGGATCACTAAAGTAGGCGCTTTAATTTTTGCCATTAAGTATTGCCTACAATCACTTGCTGCAATAGCAGCAAGTTGACGATTGAAACCTCGCGGGTTGTAAGCACGATCGACGCCCAAAATGGCTTGTTTACGCAGTGTTTGTTCATCTTGTGGGTAAGCAGGGCTACCAATGAGCTGGTTGAGTTTAATGTTGTAATTAATAGCACCATCACGACTGGCTTGGGCGCGACGATGTTTTGCAAGCTGTAAAAATAGCTTTAAATTAGACGCCGATAGCTTAGGTTTACTCGAACTTGACATAATTGAGGTTAAGCTCAAGACCTTTTTTTTATATTTAGCTGCGATAATTTGCGCAATCATGCCGCCCATAGATGCACCGACTAAATGCGCTTTTTTGATTTTTAATTCGGCCATTAATTCTAATACATCATTTGCCATATCATCTAAGGTGTATGGGATGCGGGATTTAATAGGTAACCGTTTATTTAGCCATATTTTGAATAGGTTAGGGCTACCAAATTGTTCAAGTTGGCTTGAAAGACCAGTATCGCGGTTATCAAAACGAATGACTCTAAACCCTTTAGCTACTAAGCCTAAATATAATTCATCAGGCCATACTGTTAGCTGCGCTCCAAGGCCCATAATCATAATGATGACAGGCGCTGATTTCTTTCCTTTATCTTGATAGCTAATTGTAATGCCACTTTTAATTTTAATCGTGCGCATATTACGTTATGTCGATAGCTTATTTAGCGACTTATGCAAAACAGTATAGTTAAAACTCAGTAATCCTTCATGAGTAGAAATATGAATTTTTTATATCAGAATGAGAGCCGTTTTTTAATACGTTTAACCTTCAGCATGTTTTCGCAGTTCTGCTAGCATGCTTTCATTGCCAATCATTTCATCAAGTACAGAGCGGACATTATCATCACTAGTGTGCTGGTAAAGTGATAAAATATGCTGGGCAATTTGTTGGCTATTGCCATCTTCTGAGCTTTGCGATTGATAGTATTGCGATATCAAGCCTTGCCCCGCTAAACGGCGAATATAATCGTTAGACTCATGCTGCAGTAGTGAAGTAAAGCGCTCAGTCAGGCGTTGATCGAGTACGGGTGCTTGAGTTATGACTTCAATGGCTTGGATTTTGAATTTCTCATCATCACTATTAGCGGCCAGCTCTAAAATATTATCGACTACCGCAAAGTCATACTCAGGTATTTTTGATTTATTCAAAATATACATATTCATTTGTAGTTGAGTTAGGGCTGCGAGTCTATCGATGTCTGTGGCATTTGGGTCGAGTATTTGCTCTCGTAATTGTGTGGTTATTTTTTTCGCATAGTCAGAGTCTGACTTTATGCGTAGTTCATAGTCTTGTGGTAAGTCGGCATAAAAACCGTAAAGTGGGTTGCTTTCACGCATTTCATCTATTTCTTGCTGTTCTTTTTCCGTCAGTACAGCAAGCACTAACTCCTTAAAGTCATCGTTATTATATTCTTGATCTATAGAAGTATTTTTTATTTTTAGGCTGGTAACTTGTCGCTGTAAAGATATTATTTTGTTATGCAATTGGGTAACTGAAAGTTCGTTGCTGTCATTATTCAGTGGCATATTAGTAACAATGATCGATGACTGTTCAGTGCTACTTTTGTCGTTAGGTAAACTCACTGATTTGAAAAATGTACCGTAACACGAGATCACAAGTGCGGCTGAGGCAAGGGCTATTGCGACTGATCCTTTACTAATAGGCATGTGGTGGAGGCTCCATATTTGAAAAGGCGTAATTTACCGCTTTTGGGGCTATAAGTCTGTTAAAAGATGTAGAAAGTTAAGTGTGCTTCAGCGTATTATAATTTATTCGCTAAGTATGATTGATAACGAAGATTAATTTTATTTTTAATTAAGCAAGGAGACTCTTCTCTTTGCAAACATCATGTTGTTTGGTCGTTGTATACAGCACGGAAAAGGAAATATGAATATATTTAAGTGGTTTTTTATTGCGTTGTTTTTGCTCCTATCGGGGTGCGCAACAAAGCAAGAAAAGGTTAAAAAAGACAGTGTCAAAAAAGCAACCCTCAGCATCGCAGAAAATCGCAAACCGCTTGGTAAAGTTGGTGTGATTACGCTGATTGGTGATAACTTACTTTGTACGCATACAGGGGTTACGGTATTCAGCAATGAACGGCAGTTGTATGCGCTCCCTACGGGTTTAAATGAGCTACTAACGCAGCGGATAATTGCGCGCTTTGCTGGTTTTGATACCGCACTAGTGCCGTTAAATAAGCAATCTATGTCGATCATTAATACTGATGTAGGCGTCTCGCGATGGAGCAACATTGAGTTTAATAATCAACAAAATGTAGACACGGTTTTGATTTTCAGTGGCGCGTTTAAATATAGATCTAAAGACGGTTATTATAAAGATGAAAATGCGCTTCATACCTATGCTGAGTTTTTTGTATATGATGTGTCTTCAGGTGATTTACTAGCTGAGTCAACGCATTACCAGTACAACTTGTTTGACGCGTTTAGCTGTACACAAAGCACATTTGCGACAACAGGAGCGATGTATGAGTTGATTAAAATGGCAGGGTCCACGTCTCAAGAGAAATTGATAAATGAGATTTTTCAGCCATCAAAGAGTAATTAGGCCCTGAACCTCAGGACCTAATTATTTATCAATTAATGTTTTTTTGCATACTGTTCGGCTTGTTGCCATACGCGCAGCACATTGCCACTGAGGATTTTTTTGATATCTTTGTCACTGTAACCACGATCCATTAATCCTTGCACTAGATTCGGGTAGCTAGATACATCTTTTAAGCCTACTGGCAGTGAATCGCCAACACCATCGTAGTCAGAGCCGATGCCAACATAATCGATACCAATTAGCTCAACAACGTGATCGATATGCTCAAGTACTTGCTCAAGACTCGCAAATGGATACGGGTTTTTAGCACGATACGCGGCATCAAAATCTTGACTTAATTTAGTGCCTTCTTTTTTTGCCGACTCTTTTTTACTCTTTAACTGCTTGCCCCAATCACCTGCTTTAGCGGTTACAAAGCTTGAACCAAAGTTTATTTGAATAACCCCGCCGTTCTTTTTCAGCGCTAGTAGCATATCGTCATCCATATTACGCTCAAAACCAGGCGTATATTTGCGCAGTGATGAGTGTGAGGCAATAACCGGTGTTTTAGATAGCTCCATTACTTGATAAAACGCATCATCTGAAATATGTGAAACATCAATCAGCATGCCAATATTGTTCATCTCAGTAACCAGTTTTTTACCAAATGGGCTTAGACCTTTCCATTTACGGCGAATATCATAAGATGAATCTGAAATATGGTTGCTTTGTGAATGAGCAAGGGTGATATAGCGTACACCACGATCAAAAAAGTGCTGTAGGTTTGCCATGTCACCTTCAATTGGTGAGCCGTTTTCCATCCCCATTGCTATCGACATTTTGCCTTGTTTGAACTGCTTTTTAATATCATTCGTTGAATCGGCAATAGCAAATTTGTCAGGGGCGCGCTGGGCAATTGCTTCCATACTATCAATGAGTTGATTTGCTAGCTGAAAGCTTTTACCTTTCCCTTCAAACTCCAAATGCGCAGGAATATAAATCGACATAAATGGCGCATTTAAGCCACCTTTAACTGCGCGTGGGTAGTCAAAATCACCGTCATCAGTGGCTTTAGTAACATCAGCCCATTTAGCATGAATACGGTACGGCACATCGATATGAGTATCGATTAAAATAGTGTCTTTGGTGAGTTTAATTGCTTTAGCTGATGCGCTAATGTCTGCACCTTGCACTTGGCTTGATAAAGCAAGTGCAACGGCAATAACTACTGAGCTTAGTTTTATCATTTTTAATGGCTCTTTTAGTAAAAAAGCCATTGTCTATTTTTACAACTAGGGTTACAAGTTTACTCGTTAAATTGTGTTTCACTTTGCAGTGCTTTAAATTCACCTTTAGAAATAATAGTAACTGATTCGTGCAGTTCTGAAAAAAACACCATGGCATCGCCATTTTGTAGTTGTTGTTTTACTTGCGCCACTTTACTTTCAATACTGAATTCTTGCTCACCGTAATCGGTGCCTTCACGTAGCACATAACTTTCAATTAAATTGTATAGAGTGTCTTTATCTAGTTGCTCATGGGGAATGATCATAGCTGCTCTTTTTTGACGATTTGGGTGAAGAAATCTGGCACTACATGCTCTAACCAATAAATCGGTTTAAATGGATTTTTTCCACTTATAAAGCCAACATGGCCGCCTTTTTCTGAGACTTGCAGCGTAACATGCTCACTAACATCTTGCCTACTGGGTACAGCTTTAATTGACAGCATTGGGTCGTCTTTCGCATGAACAATTAATGTGGGTGTTGTAATGTGTTTTAAATAAGGCTTAGCGCTGGCTTGTTGATAGTAATCTTCAGCACCAATAAAACCATGTAAAGGAGCTGTCAGTTTATCGTCAAACTGCCATAAATCATCAATTTCCATTAGCTGATCTGGTGTTAAATCAATCTGTTTTGTGATTTGCGGTAATTTACGCTGCATCGATTTTTTCATGCGATCGAGTAAATACTTTTGATAAATCTTAGCCAAACTTTTACGAATAACTTGGCATGATGGCGACAAATCATAAGGAGCTGAAACAACCGCCGCGCCATCAAGTAAACATTGTTCGCCTTGTTCACCTAAGTATTTGGCCAGTACGTTACCGCCGAGTGAAAAGCCAACTGCAACCATCAAGCGATCTGGAAACTGCTGCTTAAGTTGTTTTATAAAAAAATCGAGATCGCCGGTTTCGCCACTATGATATGCACGGGGTAGGCGGTTAACTTCAGTAGAACAGTTACGAAAATGCATTAAAACAACACTAAACCCCTGCTTTTTGAGGGCTTTCATCATGCCTTTTGCATAAAAGCTATTGATATTACCTTCCAGGCCATGCAATACAATTGCCAGCGGCGCGTTATCGTTTTTGGGTTGTGACCAAGCGAGCTCTAAAAAATCGCCGTCGGGAGTATCAAGCTGCTCTAATTGGTAGCGAGTATTATGAAAAGGCCGAAAAAACCGTGGCATAATGGTTTGCACATGGCGATTAGTCATCCACCAAGCTGGCTTGAAATCTGTAGACATAAGTTAAAACATGTTTAGCTAATAGAATCGCTAGTGTAACAAACTTTTAATAATAAAAAGCCCCTAATCAAATAACTTGATAGGGGCTTTGTGCGTCGTGCTTAATTCTGATTGGGTGTTTTGTCGTCATGTACTTTTTTGATAAAAAAGTACACAAAGAAAAGGCATAAACTGATCACTACTCCCAGAAAACCAAATGATAAAAATAGTACTGGGTCACTAAAAAAGTCTCTGAAGAATACGTCCATAAATGCCTCCTAATGTCTATGGATTAATGATAGAGACAGTTTGACTAGGTTGTTATGATCCAGATCAAGCTATTTTCCTAAGTTGATTAGCAGTGATACAGAAGTTGATTTGGATCAAATCAGTTAGCGAGTTTGCAAGGAGAAAGGTTAAAGTGGCAAAGCTCTAGGGAGCTTGCGGGTCATTATTAATGAAAAAACTGGAAAGCTACCAGTCTTTGCATTTTTATTTTAAACTGTATTGGTTATAAAAACTGTAATACAGGGGGAGATCTTGAGGGTTACGCGGATAGTTAAATACACTTTAGTGATGGCATTTTTTTATGTAATTTTAGGTTTCTTAACATCACAAGTTATCAATATGGTTGCGAGACTAACCTTTGAAGACTTTTTCGTAATCCAGTTAATCCCCTCAGCTTTCTTATCCATATTCATGTATGGGGTTATGGCTTACAGAAGTTCAAGCCATAATTGGCAATATGCATTTGCAGTTTATGTGTTGGGGTTTTTATTTAGCACTGCGATCACTTCGTTTATTTTGCAAGAGTTGTTTATCCCGCCAACTTTAGCTTTTGAGCTACCTATTTTACTTTTAAGTACAGTTATAGGAACATTAATAGGTATCAGGTTGAGAACCAAAAATAACAACAAGCCTACAGCCGCCGAATTCAAGCGCTAATACACGACCTACAAATGCGCTAGTATATTTTACTGGCTTTTCTTTAAAGCGTAGCGCCTCGAAACCCTCATTGTGGATAAATTACTTTAAAATTTTGTACAAAAAAAGACAGTGAGACAGATAAAAATATATTCGCAGCTAAAGCTGGCTCCTACAGGTATGAATATCCGTGGGCAATGGTTTTAGACATGATTGCCCTAACTATACCCCAAACACAAGTTCGCACCGAGCTGCTTATAGCTTAAGCAAATACAACCTAATATTATTCGGCTCCGGATGCGTAGCTAATCTAAATTTATTTACCGCATCTATCAACATCTCTTGCTGTTGCTTTTCTAGCTTTAACTCGGCGCTGAGTAGGTCTTTACGAATTGCAGCATAATCTGCAATCTCGGTGTGGTTGGTTTTTAAATAGCCGCGGGCGGCACGCAGTGGTTGTAATACCTGCTGATCAAATTCACTAATACATTGCTCAAGTTTGTTTAACTGAGTTTGGCTAATTGCTAGATTGAGAGAGTCTAAATAATACAGTAGCAGGCACAGGTTAACGTTTTTACCTTGCTGGTTTTGGTAATCTAACAGGCGTGCTTGCATGTCACCTTCGCTATAAAGCTGACATGCAAATTGCCAAAAGTCGTTGCTGTTAAGCAAGTTCATTGGCAAACGCCTGTTCTTTTTGTTCCATCTCCTCAAGGGCCATTAATAGCTCCTCTTCGATGTCATTTACTTTCGGTGTTAATGTCGCTTGTTTAGCTAGTAATTCTTTGAGTTTTGCTTTGTTGTCATCGTTATAAAGCTCGTTATCGCCAAGTGCTTGTTCGATTTCAGCTAATTCGGCTGAGTGTTTATCAAGTTGCTTTTCAAGCTTTTCGATGTGCTTTTTAAGTGGTTGTGTGGCTTTTCTAAACTCTGCTTCTAGGCGTTTTTGCTCTTTACGGTTAACGCTTGAATTTGCTTTTGGTTCATTGTCATCTTGAGTGGTTTTTGCCGCTTCTTTATTAGCGTTAAGTAGCCATTGATAGTATTCGTCTAAGTCGTAGCCAAACTGGGTTACTTCACCGTTATCCACTAAGTAATATTCGTCGGCGGTATTTTTTAGCATGTGACGGTCATGGGAAACGGTAACCATCGCGCCTTCAAACCCTTGCAACGCCATAACTAAAGCATGACGCATTTCTAAATCAAGGTGGTTGGTTGGCTCATCGAGCAGTAATAAGTTTGGTTTTTGATAGACCAACATTGCGAGTACTAATCGGGCTTTTTCACCCCCTGAAAACGGTGCTACGGGCTCAAGGGCTTTATCACCAATAAAGGCAAAACCACCTAAAAAGTCACGCAGTGATTGCTCGGTGGCTTTAGGATTTAAACGCTGCAAATGGGTAATCGCGCTGGCTTTTAAATCTAGCGATTCCAATTGATGCTGAGCAAAGTAACCTATGTTTAAGCCCTGATGTTGGAATACTTCGCCTGCTTGCGGTTGTAAGTCGCCAGACAATAATTTTATTAAGGTTGATTTACCTGCGCCGTTACGGCCAAGTAGGGCAATGCGACTACCAGGGACTAAGTTAAGTTTAATACTATTTAAGATTGTGACATCGCCATAGCCGGCTTGAGCTTTATCGAGTGTCATCAATGGGTTTGGTAGTGCGGTAGGCTCTGCAAATTCAAAGTCAAAGGGCGAGTCAGCATGAGCTGGTGCGAGCTTTTCCATACGTTCAAGCGCTTTAACGCGGCTTTGTGCTTGCTTGGCTTTACTGGCTTTGGCTTTAAAGCGGGTAATAAATTGCTCAAGGTGGGCAATTTGATCCTGTTGTTTTTCAAACATCGCTTGTTGTTGTAATAAACGCTCTGCTTTTTGACGTTCAAATTGCGAGTAGTTGCCTTTGTAAACATTGATCTTTTGCTTGTCGATATGCCAAATTTGGTCAACTACAGCATCGAGGAATTCACGGTCATGCGATATCAACACTAAAGTACCGGTGTAAGCGCGTAAAAAACGCTCCAGCCAGTACACCGCATCTAAATCCAAGTGGTTAGTTGGCTCATCCAGTAGCAGCAAGTCGGCATCACGGATCAGCGCTTGGGCAAGGTTTAAGCGCATTCGCCAACCACCGGAAAAATCACTAACGGGGTTTTCAATTTGGTTATTTGCAAACCCTAACCCGTGAAGTAACTCGCCGGCTTTGGCTTCTATGCTATAGCCTTTAATGTGCTCAAGTTGTATGTGCACTTTGGCTTGGGTATCGCCATCATCATTTTGTTCGGCTTCGCGCAGCGCAATACGCATGGCGTAATACTCAGGATGACCTTGTAATACATAATCAATTGCGCTGATATCTAGCGCTGGCGTTTCTTGTTTTACCGAGGCGATAGACCAGTCTTTAGGGATACTGCAATTACCTGCATCAAGCTGTAGTTCAGATTTCAATAAACTAAAGAGTGTTGATTTACCGCAGCCATTGGCGCCAACTAGGCCAACTTTGTGTTCTGGAAATAATGTAGCTGAGGCATCTTTAAGGAGTGCTTTACCGCCGCGAAGTAATTCAATTTCTGAGATCTGGATCATGTAGTCTGCGCTTTACTGTGCCTTTGTGAACTTGACGCTATCATA
Organism: Pseudoalteromonas sp. SG44-1; assembly: GCF_014164315.1. Lineage (NCBI taxonomy): Bacteria > Pseudomonadati > Pseudomonadota > Gammaproteobacteria > Alteromonadales > Pseudoalteromonadaceae > Pseudoalteromonas > Pseudoalteromonas sp. SG44-1. Next base: position 12,541 of record NZ_JACJEW010000066.1, on the reverse strand, counting down.
GCACGGAAGCTGGACTATATTTCAATCGTCAGCGTATCAACTGGGTAGTTATTGGGTTAAAATGTAGCAAGTTTCTTTTCAAACTGTGGGAAAACGTAGTGAAACAGAAAAAACGATTTATTGCTGGGGCAACCTGTCCAGAGTGTAAAACCATGGATATGATGATGCTTTACAAAGAGCACGATGTAGAGAAAGTCGAATGCATGCAGTGCGGCCATAAAATGGCACAGCCAGAGCAGGCTGTTCAGGCATCAACACGCCAATTTGAACAAGTCATTGGCGTGTTTAAACCGGGCGATTAAGCGCCCGCAACCATCAATAGTGTGGCGGCGGAGGTTCTGGCGTGTCTGACATCATCATAGATGATGCTTGCGACTCTTTAATTTTTTCAGCCAGTAGCTCTGTTTGGCGCTTCATTTTTGCCAACAGCTGCTGGTGAACTTTTATTTCATCATTTAAAATTTCAATCGTTTCGTCTTGAAAAGCCACTTTGGCTTCAAGTTCTGTTAAGCGATGTTCAATTGTGTTCATTTTTTTCTCGTCTAGTAAAGCGCTCAGCGATCCCACTGGAGCTTTCGGTTAACAACGCAGTATCGTTGTCAGTAAAAGCGACATCAAGTACCACTGCTGATTTTGGTCTACTGCCTTCTCGCGGTGTTACATGCCAACTTTGAATTTGTTCACCACTGGATAATTGCCATAGGTCCACTAAGCGGTTAGGTGAGCCTGTTGCCAGCAAGGTGCCTGCTTCATTAAAGCGTACCGCAGTAAAAATTCTCTGGCGGGCAATATACTGCAGTTTACTAACAAGATCACCTGTTGTCAGCTGCCATACATGTGCTTGTGTCATACTGTCTGCGGTAAATGCATAGCGACCTTGCGGATCTAAGGTCACTTGGGTGACACGACTTGGATGGTTAAAGCGATGGATCACTTGTCCGGTACGAGTATCCCAAAAGTACGCCGCATAATCGTTGGAGCCACTGAGAGCAAAATTTCCGTTGGGCGATAAAGCAACTGCGTTAATTTTTTCTTGGTGACCAAGGAACTCAATGCGTCTACCGGTCTCTAAGTCGAGGTAAACAACAACGCCATCGCTACGACCGTACAAAACACTGCGGCCTTGGTTACTAATGGCGATATCACGAATAGTGGCGGTTTTTATTTTGTAGTAGCCGGTATTTTTGCCAGTGGCAATATCCCATACTGCAAAAGTGGTTTTTTCAGCGGTAACAGCGTGGCTGTTGTCATAAGCGATAGCCACGGTATGTACTAGGCTATCGGCGTCTTGTTGCTGAAACCATTGGTATTTTAGTACTTGCTGTTGATTATCCCATAGGGCGACCCCATGGTGTATAGATGAGATCAGGCTGTATTTGCCATCATGAGATATTGCGGAGGCGAACGCGCCTCTGGCTGCATGCTCATAGCTTGCAGTGGCTTGGTCTTTTTGTTCTGAGCAGGCAATCAGCAAGGTGCAGCACAGAAGATACAAAAAAGTACGAAATATCGACATATTACAGCTATTTCCCCTTAACTCTTAGTGATTGAGAGGTTAGACTAGGGCTCGTGAAGGCCTAGGTTGTTTATCTAATTAACGTGAAAGTGAGCGTATAGCCTACAATCAGAAATTAGATAAGTAGCCTACCATGGGCCGTTAACCTTTAACTAGTAATAATACAATAAATGACATCTGCAAAGTGTGTCGGAGATTTAAAATGAAAAAGACGATTAAATTGTCATTGATTGCAGCGTCAGTTTTAGCGCTAACAGCTTGTAATCAAGAAGCAAAACAAGAACAAGCACCTGTTAAACTTGAAACTGAAGTACAACAACAAGCATACGGTATTGGTGCATCTGTTGGTAACTTCTTAAATAAAGATTTAGCTGATAAAAAAGAGTTAGGCATTGAGCTTGACCAAGCACTATTAATTCGTGGTTTTGAAGATGCCCTTGCTGGCGACGCAAAAATTGACGAAGAGAAAATTCGTGAAGTATTAACGGCACTTGATACGTCAGTACGTACTAAGCAAGAGCAACATGCCAAAGTAGAAGCTGAAAAAAGCCAAGCTGAAGGTGAAAAATACCTAGCTGATAACGCTAAGAAAGAAGGCGTAACAGTAACTGAATCAGGCCTACAGTACGAAGTGATCACTCAAGGTGATGGTGAAATGCCAGTAGCAACTGACGTAGTTAAAGTACACTACAAAGGCACACTACTTGACGGTACTGAATTTGATAGTTCGTATGCTCGTAACGAACCAACGACTTTCCCACTTAACCGCGTAATCGCTGGTTGGACTGAAGGTTTACAACTTATGCCTGTAGGTTCTAAGTATAAGTTTACTATTCCAGCAGAACTAGCATACGGCGATCGTGACTTAGGTAAGATCCCAGCTAACTCAACACTTGTTTTTGAAGTTGAATTACTTGAAATTCAAAATGAAGAGCAAGCAGCAGCTGCAGAGTAATTATTTATTCTGTGCGAGAAGGGGGCTAATTAGCCCCTTTTTTTGTTGCTAAAATCTTAGCTGAAGGCGGTTTCTTTCATAGTCAACGTACCTGTATCAGCATTGAGTTCGATTTGCGTACCGACCGGTAATATGAACTGTCGTTTTATATGGCCAATCATCGCCCCTCGGTAGGCAGGGATAGCCAGCGGTTTTATATAATCTGCAAAAATTTCATCTAGCGTCAATGAGCCATAGCCATTTCCCGGGCTGCAATCGTTACAGTCACCAAATACAAACCCCGCTATTTTGTCCAGTGCACCCATTAGTTTTAAAGTGCTGAGCATGCGGTCAATCCGATAAGGTGCTTCATCAATGTCTTCTAAAAATAAAATAGCCCCGTCAAATTGTGGTAAATAAGTTGAGCCAGCCAGCGCTGTTAGTACAGTTAAATTACCGCCGATAAGTTGTCCAGTCGCTTTACCTGGTGTGATGGTTTGGGTGAGGTATTGGCTATTAACCAATTCATCCTCGGCTTTTGGCAAGTTGCTAAAGTGCATGCGGGTTTGTTGCTCAAACATTTGTTTAAATTGTTTAACATGAAATGGATTCCAATCACTAGAGGCGTTAGGTCCATGAAAACTAACAATACCGGCTTTAGCTAGTAACGCGTTATGAAGTGCGGTGATATCTGAGTAGCCCATCAGCGGTTTGGCGTTAGCACGGATCATGGCATAATCCAGTAGGGGTAAAATACGTGCCGCCCCAGAGCCACCTCGTAAGCAAAAAATAGCATCAACACTGCTGTCGTTAAACAGCGCATTAAGATCGTCTGCACGTTGTGTATCAGTGCCCGCAAGGTGGCCACGTCTAGCCATAATATTAGGTGCTAACTTAGCATTATAACCAAGCGCTTCAATTACTTGCTTAGCTAAAATAATGTCTTTTTGATTTGCTGTTGCTGCTGATGGGCTAGCTACACCAATTGTGCCTCTGCTTGGTAAGGCGTTCGGCTTTTTTAAACTTAGTGCAGTTTGACTTGATAGGTTAGCTGCTTGAGCGCTATTGCCTGCGAGTAACCCTGCACTGAGGAGTGATACAGATTTCAAAAATGTACGTTTATTCATGGCGAGCCTGTGTAGTTTTAATGCACAATAAGGCTATAATTACATCATTGAAATATAAATTTCAATTTTATGGGGTGTTATGGGAATATTAAATTTATAGATGGGTAAGAAAAGACTTAAAGTAAACAGCAAACAAGGAGCTTAGCTCCTTGTAAAGTAATAATTGTGTGTATTATCTAGGTGTGATTAGAATATAAATTATCAATCAACTCATCTTCTAACTCAAAACGCAGCTCAAGTGTTTCACCAAGTTTTGATAAGTCGTCATCAAAATCATTGAGTAAATCTTCTTTATCCACCTCTGCATATTTGTCATTAAAATCAAGTGCAATGTCAGTAGTTTGCGAAATTCTTGGATAAAGTTCATTGGCAAGCTGCTGGCTGTTAGGGCCTTTTTGCTCACATGCCTTGGCAATGTCGTCATACACTTCAAAGTGACCAGCAGATAAATAATCCATCAATAGTTGGCAAAAATTTTGGATCTGTAATTGGTCAGGTAAGGCATGGTCTTTTTTATCATACGGTGAAAAGCCAGCAATACGACAATATAAAACTAATAGCTCTTGGCGTTCTGAGAGCCATTTGTCGATCACGGTGTGGCTACCACCCCATTTTTGTTGAGCTTTTTCCAAACGCGTCAGCATTATCATTCTCCTTAGCTGGGTTGGTTTCTTCTATAACAATGAAATATGCCGCAAAGATCAACACATTTTTTTTATAATTTTGTAATAAAACAAGAACTATATGATATATAAACAGTTTTTTTAATAAAATACAAATCGTTTATATTGTTTCAGGCAAGAAAAAACCACCATAAAGGTGGTTAATTTCTTTTTCCATGACTTGTTTAAACAAGCTTTCTTATTGTTATTAGAAGATTTTTATTTTTATTGTTATGTAATTTTTATTGTTTTTATTGTTAACGCGGGACAAGTTATACCAAGGTTTTTACTATGTTGCAAACATATTAATAAAAAATTTCAAATGTTATTGTTTGTTGTATTAATTTTGTACCAAGCAAGCATCTTAAAATAGATTATTAATCTGTATCAATACTAAGGTTAATTAGTGCCATAGCGATAGAGAGGTGTGCGATATGGTGATACAATCTGCGCAATATCTATCAGCTTTAGGATCCTTTACGCTATGAGCGAATTAAAAAACGACCGTTATTTACGTGCACTACAAAAACAGCCAGTTGATGTGACTCCGGTATGGATGATGCGCCAAGCAGGGCGTTACTTACCAGAATACCGCGCAACTCGTGCACAAGCGGGCGATTTTATGAGCCTGTGTAAAAATGCTGAGCTCGCTTGTGAAGTAACATTACAGCCGCTGCGTCGTTACCCATTAGATGCCGCTATTTTATTTAGTGATATTTTAACGATTCCAGATGCGATGGGCTTAGGTTTGTATTTTGAAACCGGTGAAGGTCCTAAATTTGAGCGTCCAATTTCATCACTTGCTGATGTACAAAAAATTCCAAAGCTCGATCCAACAGATGAGCTTGGTTATGTTATGAATGCCGTAAGCACGATCCGTCGTGAACTAAAAGGCGAAGTACCGCTAATTGGTTTCTCGGGTTCACCTTGGACACTTGCTACTTATATGGTTGAAGGCGGGAGCAGCAAGACCTTTGGTAAAATCAAAAAAATGGCGTTTGCTGAGCCAAAAACACTGCATTTGTTACTTGATAAGCTTGCTGATTCAGTGATCGATTATTTAAATGCACAAATTAAAGCCGGTGCGCAGTCTCTAATGGTGTTTGACTCATGGGGCGGTGTATTGAGCCCGCGTGATTATAAAGAGTTCTCATTGCAGTACATGCACAAAATCGTTGATGGTTTAATTCGTGAATACGATGGCCGCAAAGTGCCCGTTACGTTATTTACTAAAAATGGCGGTCAATGGATTGAAGCGATAGCAGCAACGGGTTGTGATGCAATTGGTCTCGATTGGACAATTAATATTAGCGATGCTAAGCGCCGTGTCGGCGACAAAGTAGCTCTGCAAGGTAATATGGATCCATCAATGTTACATGGCACACCAGATCGTATTCGCCAAGAAGTAGCGACTATCCTTGAAGATTTTGGCACAGGTGAAGGTCATGTATTTAACTTAGGCCATGGTATTACGCCTGATGTTGATCCTGAAAACGCGGGTGTATTTATTAATGCCGTACATGAGTTTAGTGCGCAATATCATAAGTAACTGCAGCTGTAACAAGCACTGTCATTTATAATCAAAAAAGCCCGCTTATCAGTAAGCGGGCTTTTTATTAGCTGTCTCAACGTGTTTATTTAAACAGTCGATTCAAACCATTTAACGCCGCAACACGATAGGCTTCAGCCATAGTTGGGTAGTTAAAGGTGGTATTTACAAAGTAATCAATATTATTGCCGCCATTTTTTTGTTCCATAATGGCTTGGCCAATGTGCACGATTTCAGAGGCACGCTCGCCAAAACAATGCACACCCAGTACTTCTTTGGTTTCAGTGTGGAATAATATTTTTAAACTACCCACTTCGGTACCAGCAATCTGTGCTCGCGCTAAATGTTTAAATTGAGCTCTGCCGACTTCATAAGGGATTTTCGCGGCGGTTAACTGCTGCTCTGTTTTACCTACTGAGCTCATTTCAGGGATGGTATAAATACCTGCCGGAATATCAATAATTAGTTTTTCATCGCAATTACCACAGGCAATTGCATCGGCAGCAATTCGACCCTGATCAAACGCTGCACTAGCAAGACTTGGGTAGCCAATGACATCACCAACGGCATAAATGTTATCGACCTCGGTTTGGTAAGTTTCATTAACTTTTAACTGCCCGCGGCCATCAGCTTTTAAACCAACCGCTTCAAGATTAAGTCCGTCAGTGTTGCCGGTGCGACCATTGGCAAATAAAATACAGTCAGCTTTAACGCGTTTTCCTGATTTTAAATGCATAACAACGCAATCATCACGGGTTTCAATGCGGTCAAACTCTTCGTTATGGCGGATCACAATGCCGCTATTCCAAAAGTGATAGCTTAAAGCATCTGAGATTTCAGCATCCATAAAGGCGAGTAAGCGGTCGCGAGTATTAACTAAATCGACTTTTGCACCTAAACCTTTAAAAATAGACGCATACTCACAACCAATGACACCAGCGCCGTAAATAAGTACACGATGAGGGTCATGCTCTAGGCCTAAAATAGTATCGCTGTCGTAAATACGAGAATGGGTAAAGTCGACTTCAGGTGGGCGATAAGGGCGAGAACCTGTAGCAATAACAATGGTTTTAGCAGTTAGTCGTTCGGTTGACCCATCAAGACGTTTAATTTCAATTGTGTGCTTATCAACAAAGCTAGCATCACCTTGAAACATATGAATGCGATTACGATCGTAAAAGCTACTGCGTAAATTTGATTGCTTAGAAATAACCGAGCTGGCGTGGCGCAAAATATCAGGAAACGTTAACCTACTAGGGCGCTCACCCACATTAAACAATGGGTTTGCTTTGTATTCTATGTAGCGGCTAACAGAGTGACGTAGTGCTTTTGAAGGGATAGTACCCCAATGTACGCAACCACCACCAACGGCAGCTTGGCGTTCGATAACGGCCACTTTTTTGTTGCTTTTAGACAGGTTCATGGCGGTACCTTCACCGCCAGGACCTGTGCCTATAATAATTGCATCATATTGAAATGATGGTTGTTCTTGCTTTACTTGTTGTTTGGCCACAGCCACTCCTACATTAACTAAAAGAGGCTTTTAATAACCTCGCATTGAGTGCAAGCCACGCCTGCTTTTGATTTTCCCAGGCTGCTTCCAACTCATGATATTGTGTCATTAAAGCTGATTTTTCGCATTGTTGCAGCATGTTATTCTTTTTAACTTCTAAAACTTGCTTTTTTAGTGCGCAAAAGTGTTGTAGCTTTTTCAGCAATAAATCGTACTCTTGCTGCAATAATGTAAGCTTATCTTGCGCTAAAGGCAATTTCGCTAAACGGTTTTGCGTTCTATTCATTAACGTTTCGGCTTTGGCTTTTTCGATGCGCTCAACCGGCGTACGTTTTAATTTTTTAGCAAGTCCAACAGCCGCAAAAGCGCGGATCATCCATTTTGTGGGATCATAATGAAACCATTTTATGCCATTGCGATAATCACTGGCAAAAATATGATGAAAGTTATGGTAACCCTCGCCATAAGTAAACAAGGCTAGTACCCCGTTATCACGAGCAGTGTTTTTTTCGGTGTAAGGTCGAGAGCCCCAGATATGCGCCACCGAATTAATAAAAAAGGTGAAATGCTGGCTCAATACCAAACGCAACAATCCAGCTAACAACAGCATGCCAATTACATCACCAATTATTAAACCCAGCAGGGCAGGGATACCAATATTAGTTGCTAATACTAATTTCATATAATGACGGTGTTGCCACATCACTATTTTATTGCGTTGTAAATCACGACAATTACTATAATCACCATAACTGTCGCCTTGGTAATCGCGTAACATCCAACCTATGTGGCTATACCAAAAGCCATTAGTTGCTGCATAAGGGTCTTTTACAGGATCATCAACTTGGCCATGATGAACGCGGTGATCGCTGCTCCAGTGCAGCGCACTATTTTGTAGTGCAAAAGCACCACCTAGAGCAAAAAAGGCTTCTACAACAGGATGAGCGTCGTAAGTTTTATGGGCCCATAAGCGATGGTAGCCTGCGGTAATTGACATACCAGCATAAAACATACAAGCAACAAATGCGATCCAATGACTACTGGTAAAGCCATGGGTAAACCCATACCAAGGCACTAATGTGGCAGCAGCCAAAAAAGTAATACTAAAAAATAGGACATTGGTCCAAATAATCGGTGGTTTTTTCATCTTTTCAAATCTGAGCGTACACTTGTAAGCTAAAATAATATTTCATTCTCTTGCCGTCAAGTATTAGACTGGAGAATTAAGATAAAAATCACCATAAATTGATTTAAATTAAATCAGGAGTAGTTCATGTCGGGTGTTCGCGCGCAACAGAAACAAAAAACACGACAAGCTTTAATTGAAGCGGCATTTAACCAATTAAGCGCCGATCATAGCTTTTCTAATTTAAGTTTACGTGAAGTTGCCCGTGAAGCAGGTATAGCACCAACCTCATTTTACCGCCACTTTAAAGACATGAATGAACTGGGTTTAACCATGGTCGATGAAGCCGGTTTAACGCTGCGCCAGCTAATGCGCCAAGCGCGCCGCCGTATAGCCAGTGGCGGTAGCATTATCACCACCTCGATTGTTACTTTTATGGAGTTTATTGATAACTCCAGTAATCAATTCAGATTATTACTGCGTGAACGCTCCGGCACCTCTAAAGCATTTCGTGCCGCTGTAGCCCGTGAAATTAAACACTTTATTTTAGAGCTTGCTCATTATCTTGAAAGCGAAACCCCGTGCGATGCAACTCATGCGTATATTCAAGCAGAGGCTATGGTCACGCTAGTATTTAATGCCGGTGCTGAAGCATTAGACATAGAAGGGCAACAACGAGAAGAGTTAGTCGAGCGTTTAATTTGGCAATTACGCTACATTACTCGTGGCGCTAGTAATTATGTGCGAGAGAATAAAAACACAAGTGAATAATAACACAAGTGAATAATCAGCATAAATGCTTGTAGATTTTTTGTTCCTACTTCTTTATTATTGCAAGCTAAAGTTTATACTTAAAAAATTAAATCTCTGCATTAGAGAAAGCGAGGATGCACATGCTCACCAAGGACGCGGTGAACTTTCAACACGCCCATATTTTTGATGAAATAAAAGATGAAGCAACCGAACCTGTTGTAACGTTTGCGTACGTCAGGCGAGCTGAATTCTTTTTATTACCGAAAAAACTACAACGGCTTATTCAAGATAATCAGTATGGTGTAATTGATAAACGCCAAGCCGCACGGCTACGTGATGATCCCCGCAGCCAATTTTGGGCAAATGAAAAAACATGGCGAAAAGTCAGCTACAACACCTATAGAAATACCGCGCAAGGCTTAGCTGTTTATCCAAAAGATCCTGTGAGTACCACTAAGTTTTCGTCATCCGGTGGAGCTAATGCCGCACCTGATTATTCGGCTTCGGAGCATTTTTTAAGTGACTCCAACCAAGCAAACTTCTTAGCAAATCCAGCGCTACTCAATAGCCAGTATGGAGAAGGCCAAGCAAAGTATATTGCGCAATCAATGCAGCAAAATAGCCGTGCTTTAAAGCCAACAGTTGTTGAAGTTCACTTACCCGCAGTATGTATATATAAGCCTATTTTGCAAAGTACTGTATTGCTAAAAGCGTCGCATCAAGTTAGGCAAAATTTTTCAAACCATCTTTTACAAGCAAGCGAAACCGTAGAGCAGCTCGCCGAGCAATATACCGGCTATAAAAATGCCAATTTGATTTACGACTACAACCTAGGCTTTAGTAATCGCAAACCAGCCAAACCCGGCACTAGCTTACGCGTGCCCGATGGATGGAAGCTCAATATTGAAGGCTCAAGCAGCAACAGCCGCAGCGTGGTTATTAAGTGGCAAGGGCCAACCAGCGGGCAAGTAACCTTACAACTCGATAAAAAACGCCCTGACGAAGTCTCATTTTGGCAGCATTTTTTTGCTGTAAAGCCCGGACTTTATAACGTTATTGTCACTGCCAGCGGCGCAGTAGATACCACTACCTTTACCGTTGAACAGCCCGCGTTAGGCTACGAAATTGAATTGCGTGATGAAGCCGGCGAGCCGCAAGCGAATATGGGGTACAAAATTCGCTTACGTAACGGCCATGTTATCACCGGACAGCTCGATCAAAACGGCTACGCCAACGTATCAGGCCCTGATTTTGAAAACGCCAAAGTCAGCTTTTTTGCACTCGCCGATCACGATTGGTCAGTAGGCAACATCACCTAAACGTAGACTTGCTCTGGCGATATTTATATTTAGGGATAAGGATATTTCAATGACACAACAACACACCGTCGCACAAGGCGAAACACTGCTACGCATAGCACGCCAATATGGTTATAAAACCTCAACCGCCTTGTATAACCACCCAAGCAATGCTGAGTTTAGAGCGCTGCGCCCTGATCCAAACTTAATTTACCCGGGCGATAAAATTACCATACCACCTAAAAAAGAAAAGTTTATGCCACTGCGCGCTAACAGCCTAAATACGTTTGTTGTACAAAACGAAAAAGAATATTTTCGCCTGCAAATAATTCATGAAGATGGTGATGACATCACTGGCAAACGTATTGTACTCAACATAGGCAGCCAAACTATCGATACCGTTTTACCGAGCGACGGCCTAGTTGAAGTTGAGCTAAATGAGAACGACACGCTCACCGCTCAGGTTGATTTATATCTCAAGGAAGATCAAAGCTCACCCAGTGAAAGTTTTACCGCACAAGTTGGTCATTTAGACCCCATCGATACACTTTCAGGTGTGCAAGCACGCTGCAATTTATTGGGCTTTGACTGTGGCACAGTTGATGGCGTTAACGGCGCAAAAACTAAAGCCGGTGTGAGGGATTTTCAATACGAGCACGACCTTGAAGTAGATGGAATTGCAGGGAAGAAAACCAAAGCAAAATTACAGCAAGTATTTGGGAGCTAATATGAGTGTTTCACAGTGCATGCCAATGCAAGTTAATAATAGAAATAAAAAGTATATTACAGAGCCAAAAATCACCTTTGCATACCAGTTAAATTTAACTAAATCATCGGCTAAACCAATAAACCCGCTCAATGAGAAAGTTATTCTTGAGCATGTTGAAAGCTGTTGGCGTCAAGAATGCTCTGTAGGTGATCGACGTATTGTAGATACAGATTGGGTTCGGCTCACGTTTAAAAAAATTCCCACCGAAGGTACTTTTAATTTAATACAAGATCCAGATGACGGGGCTGAGCCTTTTTATATCTTTGAACGAGTGCCTTATACACAGTTGAGAGGTCAAACACCGCAAGCAGAATTAATGCCAAGCATTAATATAGATGATGAATGAATTTATTATAAATAACATAGATTTATAAGATAAATCTATTAATAAATTTACACCATATATACTAGGATTACCCATGTCATTAATCTCAGAAAACACAGCCCGTTTTAAACCGCTTTTACACAGCATAACGAATATAAAGGCGTTTAGTAAAAGCGCGCGAAGCAGCGCCATGATATTACTAAGTATTACTACATTGCTATTAACTGGCTGTGGTGGTGACGTTAAAACATCAGAAAAACAAGTTGTTGAAGAGCAACCCAGACGATTTAGTAAAGATAAATTGGCGTATCGCCACACATACCACTCTGAATGGCCTAAAGAGGTGCGCAATGAGGTGTATGGCGATGAAGAAACGTTTTCAGCTCCGCGTATTTTATTTAGAGCTGAGGTTGAGTGGATAGGTATAGAAACGTTGTTTTCAGCGCGCATGGATGGCTCTGACAGGCGTAGGATTATTCCAGAAAGCGTATTTACGGGTAAGAATATGGTCGACGGTCATAAACCGGTGCGCTCTCCTGATAACCGGTATATCGCAATATCAATGTACAACAATGAACTTGGCTATACACGTGAGCTTTGGGATACTAAAACCCAGCAGTTTATTTTAATGAGCGAAGGTTATGGCTATGCCCATTTTAACTGGACTAAAGACAGTGAGAATGTGATTTTTTACGTCAGTGGTAAACATTATAACTATCATGTACCGACTAAAACACTTACTGAGGGACCAATTATTTACTCTAATGGCTTGTATTTATTGCCAGATGGTCAAACTTTTTTAGCACATAAAAAAAATGAGTATTGGTTACATGATTTTAATGGCGACGTGATTGAGAAGGTTGATTTAGGCTTTAACACCCAATTTACGATGCAGTATTTAAAAGTATCCCCTTTCGGCGATTATATTTCTTTTTTATCAGAGGGGCTTGGATACCCTAAATATTACTG
>NZ_JACJEW010000065.1:0-21953 GCF_014164315.1 Pseudoalteromonas sp. SG44-1 | reverse complement strand
CCATATAATTTGAGCACTTTTTCGAGAAAGTGGTGCCTTTTTGGAAGTGAAGAAACGAGTAGCCAAGGCTCCTTATAACCACGTTTTTTATCTCTTTTTAATAACTTATGCCCTTTGCCAACCAGCACTGCATGCGTGTGATATTGTGCACTTTTGGTCAACTCGGTCGCGCCAAGATACTGGCTCTTACGTTGATTGCTCTTGAATAGTGACTGGCATGGAACAAACTCATCGCTGCCCTGCGTTTTCAAGTGTGCCGTACCTCGAACTCGGCTAATATAATGCCAGCCATTGTTTCGCACGGCTTTGAGCCAAGGAACTTTAAAGCCCGCATCCGTCACAATGACAGGGCGGCAATCACTCGGCAAGATCAGTTTGAGCATCTTTAAGAACCGTTTTTGTACTTTTGGGCAATGATATTGAAAGCTGAATGCACTTTCCTGATACAGGGTTAAAGAGCGACCTTCACTAACAATGCTGGCACGCAGAATACAGTATTTGGTTTGTGTATCTGCATGACTCCAATCAACCAAAATGACGGGATGCTTTTCAGTGACCACAAAACGGCTTAAGTGAACATAAACCGTTGTTGATTCACGTAAAAGCTCGTGGTTACTGAGCAGTCGATCAATACGTTTAATATCATGTTTTTCAGTTGTTTTTGAATTCAAATTGCGGCCGATAGACGTCAAGGTACATTGCTGGCAGTGCAATAGAGATTTAACGGCAGCGACTAAAGTATTAAATCTGGCTTTATGAATTGAGTTAGGGGTGACAGCGCGGAGCATATTGTGCAAAATAGTAAAAGCATTCATGGTGTTTAGCTCTGTTGTTTTTAAGCGATTCATAAGATCACAAAACACCATGAATGTTCCCTCGCTTCCCACATTTTTTAATACTATTAGTTCATTGATATATAAAGGCTAATTCTGGGGATACTTTAGCTTTACAACTCAACTCAATCATTTTATATCACTTTTACCGATCATAAGAATCAAGTCCAATTAACAGAGTTTACCGAGATAGACACTAGTAAAGATACAAAGCCTTACGTAAAAGGCGTCCTGTCAAACAATGAATATTATGCAGCATGGCTTGACTATACCAATATCACTGCGTTGAATATTTCAAATAATAAAAACATTTTTAAGTTTGTTGCGCCTTATACTTTAACCAATAGTAATCCTGATTCGGATAAAAACTCCAGTCTAGATTGCCACGATCTACCTAGTAGCGCACTCTACCTAGGTGCTTTCGAGCTAGATTACCTTACTAATAACATCAACCAATATGGGCAACAGTTTTTAGGTAAGTATAGTACACTTACTGCAATAGATTATGATGGACAAAAGGCTGTTGATGTCACTATACGTCGGTATCCAACACAGGCTGACCAAGAGAGAAAAAACAACTCAAGTGCTCACAAGCTGATGCTTGATGTAGATGAAGGGTTGATCTTAGTTGATGATGCTATCGTAGAATAAGCGTTAATGGCTTTGATTATGGGTTAGCCTCCCTTTTACCTGTATAATGAGTGACGAAGCATAGAAAGTTACTGATAAAGCTAAACAGATAAAAGTCAGAGGTAAAAACAGACTTTCTTGAAGTACGCCTTCAGAATCAATGCTGCCATAAAACATGGTTTCCATCAGTCCAGAAAACACAGCAAAAGCTAGCAGAATTGAACCACCGATAAATAATTTAGATTTCATAAAAGCTCCTTTAGCTGATAAATTGAGGTCATAAGCATGCCTTCTTTAATTATTGCAATATAGTTATCGTTTAATGACACAAATAGGATAGTTTCTTAGATTCTGACCACCGCCTGGCTCTAAGTAAACAAGTAATGTAGTGGTCAATAAAATTTGCAGGACTTAACTTATTGCTATTTTTTAGTTAAATGGGGGTTTGTTGCCAATTTTATCCAACCGTAAACATTCAAAGGCCCTATATGTCGTATTATCATATTTCTAATAAAACGTATGATGAAGTTATCCATTTTTTTTATGTTTGCTAAAGGCTTGTCAGAATATTGAATAATCCATTCAATTCGTGCTTGGCGCGCTTTTTTATATTGCTCCAAATCTATCTTATTATGACTTAAAGCTTTTGATAACGATAATGCATCCTCAAAAGCAGCTGCAGCGCCTTGTTGTAAAAGTGGAGAACAAGCGTTGGCAGCATCTCCAATAAAAACAATACGATTTTTATAGAAACGAGCTTCAGTGACCGATTTTAATTCACCTGTAATAATATTTAATTCATTAATTGATTTTAAAATACTTCTAGCGGGTTCCGCATAAGATGAGAATATACGCTTAATATCCTTTTGTGTATCGCCACTTAATGTATAGAAACTATTATCTTGATGGATATGTGCGTAACAATATAACTCATCTTTACTTAATGGGTAAGCCATAAATAAATCAGAGTTGCCAAGCATGTAGGTCGGTTCTAGTTGATGATTAGACGCCTTAACAATGAAACGCCACCCCGTTATTTTATGATTGTATAAAGTTTTAGTACCTCTAAACTGTTGATCTCTTGACGGTGAATTAACGCCATCTGCAGCTATCATTAAATCATATTTTCCAGCAATTTCCGTATTAGAACACTCGACTACAACCCCATTTTTATGATTATTAGCAGAAGTGATTTCTGTGGAATAGTGAATTTTATTTTCTATCCCCTCAGCTAATATATGTATCAATTTATTCCTTTTTAAGGCTACAAATGAGTCATTACTAAAAGGATAGCCTGTTAAGTTGGCGCGACTGAGTAATTCTCCATTTGATTTGGTATAATTTATTTCCTTTACCTTATGCGAATTTTTCATTACTTGATCATAGACGCCTATTTCTTTTAGTGCTCTTAGTGCATTGAACGGTAAAGCAATACCTGCTCCAGTCGTATTAAGAGAGCCTTTTTTTTCTATAATCTTGTAGTCAATGCGCTTTTCTTCTAACAATCGAGCCATAGATAAGCCCGAGATCCCAGCACCTACAATAAGAATTTTCATCGTTTATTTATTTCCAGATTGATAGACTTTCCTACTTTAACTAAGTAGCCTCTGAGCCAGAGTAATATGCTTCATAAGCTACTCGCAGCTAAAACTATTAACTTTGCAAGAAAAAGCTTAGTGAATGTCACTTGTTATAAAAAACATGCCGCCTGATATTGTTCTTACGTCAATTCGTTAGCGCTAGCAAGCAAGTTGACATTCCAAAAAACAGCGTCTAACCAGCGTGAATATTCCAGCTTCCGCTAGGCACTAACTAAAAATCATTAATCTCTAACCAAAACATCGCTATTACGACTAATATAAAAATACAAATCGGATATCTTAGTAACGCGCTTACGAGCTTTGCAGGGGAGAAAGAGTTCTCACTTATACCCCGACCTTTAGAATAGCTACTTCATATACCTTGGTATGGAGTATCTTCATCATTTTAAAGCTAGAGGAGTTCTTACTAGTTTGATTACTGTTCGTTTGCAGGTGTTTTTTAAATCTCTTCCTTTTTAATTATTGGATCAACAAATGGTTTGTTAATGAATGTTTCATTAATAAATTTTTCGTTAAAATAGAATAATTTTGAACTAATTAAATCAATAACATTAATGCGGTACATTAACCACCTGTAATGACATTTTAAGTATTTCATTCCATGAGTACTTACAGGCCCTTTATGACAGACATCTCCACCGATAGCCTCATAAAAATTAGCTAACTCTGGATAAAAGCATTTAGCAAAAATATATTTAGGAAATTTATTCGACTCCAATATTAGATCATAAACAAGTTTATTTTGATAATGAAATATATCCTTGCAACTAGCATGCATTGAAGTTATGTAAATAGAACCCTTTAAATCATCATCAGCAAAAGAGAGTTTGAAACCTAATTTTTCATTTATGACAGACAATGAGAAATCATCAGTTATTTGAAAAGAGATTAAGTGCCCAATGATATAGTTTTCGGGTGAATAGATTTCATGAAAATTTATATTACTTAGATTTTCATTTAACATTTGTAGATGTTCACTATCGCATGGTACGCCATGAATGTCAGAATAATAAGCACTGTAGTGTTTTAAACGACTACTCGGTATTTTCTTACTAGATCGGACAGTAACTTTATTATGAGAAGAAACATTTAAATAAGGGTTATCACTACCCAAAAAATTATCTTTATATCTTTTTGATAAAAGAGACTCTAATTTAACTTTGTCGGGAGTAATAAAGGTATTTAAATCGTGTTTAAAGCCCATATATACCATTAGTAATACTTGTTTTTTTAACGAAGGCCTTGTTCTCTCATTCTCCCATCTAGAAAGTGTAATTTCATCTAGTAACTCAAATGAGGCTTCAACATCTAAACTCTGTATTTTTACAATAAAATCAAACTGAGTTAAGTTGTTTTCTATTCGATAGCGTTTTATATATTTACCTAACAAATTCCCTCCAATAAAGTTTTTAAAAGTTAACTTTAACGATAATTAACTACTACATTAAATAGAAATACCTTTACAAAAAAAGAAGCCCTGATACCCATAAATATATTGATGAGGTAAATTTTTATAGAGTTCATCTAACGTCTCAATTCGTTCGACTATAATACCTTTCTTGAAGTACTTATTATTTTCAAATGCGAAATTTCTAAGTAGATCTAATTCTAGTTTATTTTTTGACATGTCTACTTTTACATAGTCGTAATAACCTAACTTAAGCTCATTATACCTGAAATCACCAAATACATAGTCATAATCATCTAGAGCTAGTTTAATACCCCGCTCCTTCAGAAATGTTAACCCTTTAATAACATTACAGCACTTTCCACATTTATCTCTTTCGGTAATTTCAACGACTAACTCAAGCCCATTTAAAGAACAAACTAAGTTTAACTCTAATATTTGCGATAAAATTCTCACATCACATAAATTATTTCTTTCTAGGTTAAAAAATAAAGTACTAAATTTATTTAAATTTGTTGCATTTGTAATGTTATTAAAAGCAAAATCAAGACTAAATTGAGTAATAATTCCAAGATTTATTGCATTTAAATAGGTTTGAAGTTCAAGATTCGATTCTGCCCTTGAAAAATCAACTAACAGCTCTCCAGCCACCACTTTATTATTTATATCAACAATTTTTTGCACCTTATAATTAAGGTTTGAAGTATGTAATTTACTATTAAGTGATAGATGTAACTCTTGCATTAAAGAACATTGATATAAGATTGTGATGCTGCCCTAAAAACAATTCAATAATTCAATAATACAGGGTTTCTAACATATGAAATTAGCATTTAAAAATAATAAAAAAAAGAAATGCTAAGCTTTACCTCTCTTCAATAGATTATCATGATCGTCGCAGCGCTCCTGTGTCAGGAGCTGTCTAATGAACATATTGATAACCAACGCTAAAACTGACCACAATACTAAGCAATATTCTTCAATTTAAATGCTTCTGGGTTAAATAGCCACTCGTACTACGTTTCCTTGTTTTGTTGCAATGAACTTCAATGTATTCAAATACAGCTTGCCGCATTGTTTTCTTAACCATAATTGACTGACCATGAATTGCCTTGACTTTCAATAAGTGGAAGAAACTCTCTGCGCGTGTATTGATATCACTGTCAATAAGACTAAGTATATAATCTATGTTCCAATAATTCCCTTTTGGCATACCATAACGCAGCTTTGAATCAACAAAATCGTTGTATTTGCTCATCTCGCAGCTGTTGTTACAATGCTCTCTGACTGACCAATTCACCGAATTTAAGTTATTAATAGAACCAACTTCGCGACACCTTAAGTATCGAAGCAATACATGACACCCTCAATTTTCCTTGATGCGCTCGCAAGAATTTGTACCGCTTTATTTCTGATTCTTCGAGAAGTAGATAGCGATAGAATAATAATTACAAAATCGCTAATAACGCATTAACACTTTTATTGGGAAGTTAAATCGATATTTATGCTGTAAGTGTTATTTTACCAACAGCTTTTCCAGACTCAAGGTGGTCGTGTGCTTTAGAAACCTCCCAAATTGAGTAGTCACTTTCATCAATAATTGGGGTTATCTTGCCAGCATCAACCAGTTCAGCAATTTCAGTCAAAATTTGACCGTGTGATTCATGGTTGATGCCATGAACAAGTGGAATAAGCATGAGTACACTATGGAATGACAGGCTTTTCAAAGCGATTTGTAGTGGATCTTCAATCGGTAAAATTGTTGATACATGACCATTAAACTTAGCCGCTTCAAATGACTTTTGAATGTTTTTACCAGAAACAGTATCAAATATTTTGTCAAATCCAACACCGTCAGTATATTTAGCCACATAATTGGCTACTTTTTCTGTTGTATAATCAACTAAATTATCCGCACCAACGGTTTTTGCAAGTGCTTCGTTAGCAGGCGAATAAGTAGAAGTAACATTAGCGCCTAGCACTTTTGCTAATTGAACAGCGATATGGCCAACACCACCAGTAGCACCATGAATAAGAACATTATCACCTGCTTTAACATTCATTTTATGAACCAGTGCTTCATAAGAAGTTATTGATACTAACGGAAGTGCTGCTGCTTGTTTCATGGTTAGTGTTTTAGGTTTTTTAGCCATTAAACGTGCATCAACCAACATAAATTCAGCTAAAGCACCATCTACACCATTAACACCACCAGCCATTCCATAAACTTCGTCACCAATGATAAAACCAGTGACACCTTCTCCTACTTCGCTAACAATACCCGCTACATCACCGTGTAGTACTTCTGGCAAATTAGCTGACCAAGGTAATTCAACAGAGCGTAGCATGGTATCAATTGGGTTTACACTTGTTGCTTTAACTTCCACTACCATATGTCCTTTTTTAGCCACGGGCTTTGCTTTTTCCACTAGCTGAAAAACTTCAGTTGTGCCGATTTCATTAATGATCATTGCTTTCATATTATGTGCTCTTCATTTGTATGTTCGTTTAAGTACGACCATTCTATTTGTTGTCAACAGAACAAGCCATTACCCAATTAACAAGTTACTTTTGTCTTTTAAGCAATGCGGTATTAGAATAACAAGAAACTTTATATAGGTAGAAACAGTTATGAGTTCACTAAATCGGTTATTGTATTTTAATTGTGTCGTTGAAACAGGGAGTATCTCACAAGCCAGTAGAATATTTGATGTACAGCCTTCTTCTATCTCAAGACAATTAGCCGTTCTTGAACAAGAACTAGGTGTACGCCTTTTAAATAAAACCACCAGGAATACTGGGTTAACAGAAGCTGGGCGTAAGTACTATGAATTTTCTCAGCGTATTGTATCGGAGTTTGATGAAGCCAAAAGAGCGGTAAATGATTTGCAAGAAAAGCCAAAAGGTAATCTCAAAATAAGTATGACCGTGGGTTTTGGCGAAAGTGTTGTACTACCACTTATCCCGAAGTTTATGTTGTTATATCCAGATATTGATATAAGGCTTGAGTTAACAGAACGAGTTGTCGATCTTGTCGAAGAAAATATCGATGTTGCCATTCGAAGCGGACGCTTATCTGATTCGACAATGATTGCTAAACGACTGGCATTCAACAATTTTTTATTATGTGCTAGCCCCCAATATTTAGCTAACAGGGGCACACCTCAATGCCCTAAAGATTTAGCCGAACATCAATGTATTAGATACAGCTATGCTCGCTGGAAAGATTGGTTTTTAATGGCAGAAACAAGAACAAAACTAGTCATTAACAATGCTATTTCAGTGAATTCAGTAAATGGCCAAAAGCAGCTAGTGATGAATCATACAGGGCTTACCTTAATGCCGTTATGGGCAATTAAAAATGAATTAGCTGATGGCTCTCTGAAGCATGTTATGCAGAACTATACCTTTAGCCCTTACGAAGAGCTAAGCGCTACCTACGCAATTTATTTAAAGCGAGATATGATTTCACCAAAGGCACGGGTTTTCTTAGATTTCTTAGTAGAGAATATTACAAGTATTGATATCTAGTTCTACTTCTATGTGTACAGCGGAGGTGTTGGTACTACTACAGCTTATCAATATGAGCGCAATTGGCACTTTTGTGACGTTTGGTTTCAATCAGTGATCTCAATCACTCGGTTTAATTACTGATGATATTGCTTCAACTTATTTGCTATTAATACCATTTTTCTATTGGCTACAGGTAAAAGCTCATAAGGATAGACTTAACAGGTGCAACCTCCTGAGATGAACAGCAGTCCTAAATTGACTATTTTGAAAACTTAACAACGGCGAACCCCTCGTTCTAGTACTTCATATACATTTTGTATTTGTCGTAGAGAGTATTGACCGTAGGAGAGCATTGTAAATCTAACTCATAGGGCAAGTATTGAGCAGAAATAATTGCTGCCTATTTACATATGCAATTTGAACGCGTTGGAATACAGAAAGTCAGCTACATTGATACTTACGAAGATTTAAGGCAAAACGGTTTAAAGAAGCTTAGATACAGGCAAGATTATCAATAAACACTCATAGCTTTACATTAGAGTAACAATCAAAATAAAAAAAGCTTAGAGTCACTATGCTTTACAACCGTTGTGAAGCATAGCTTAATATTTTCATAATTCGCATCAGTTTCGATATTGGCCTTCCCTTCAGAATTATTTTTCAAGGGAAGTGAGTCATCAGGATTTTCTATGAATGTATAAATTATAAAATCAAGCTCTTCTTGTGATAGCAACTGCATACAGCCTATAAAATGGTATATTAAAATTTATTTTATATATTTTCTCCTCTTAATCGATTAGCACTCTTAAAATATATTTAATTTAGAATGCTATCCTACAGTCCAGCCATTTGAATAGTGAACCATAATTTAAATGATGGTATAGATCACTTTTCGATTGTTGCTGACGTCCTTAAATCTCAATAAATAGGAACTATTTATACTTTGATGATATCGGCCATATGATAAAGAAGCACAGTGAGAGTCAGATATAATTTGAGCTTATTTATTAACTATGCACGGCATAAATTTAAAGGCATCTTCGGTACAGTAGCAAAGAGAAAAATCACCAACGAGGGTAAAGCTGTCTTAGGGCTCGAATTGATTAAACCACTATCACATCGAACGAAAATTTAAGAGTTAACAGAAATACCAGTCGACTTTATGTCAGAACAAATCATGATTTACAGCCCCGTATTTAGTAGCGCCAAAGTATTCCTCTACACGAACGTGAGTAAAGTACATTAAGGTAGTTTAACAGGCACACTGCATGTTGAATCAATGGAAAACTTCAAATAAGACAAACTGCGGATCACTAATATCTTAGCTGAAAAAACACTTTCAGCCGTTTCTCATCTGGCGAAAACTGTAGAGTAAACTGAAGCACTCCTGTCTTAAAATATAAGCAAGAACTAACCCGCCTTTTGGTGTCAAGGTTAAGCATCTACACCTGTTATTTAGTTATAGGCTTTCTAGACATATTTATCTATGTTGAATTGATATACCTGAATCTTACTAAAACCGGTCAACTTAGTTGTCGCGAACTGGCAAAGTCAACTGCTGCTTAATAGTTTATCATGAATTTTAAATGGTAATAGCATATTGTTTTTAAATGCATGTCTAGATGCTATTCGACTGAGTGATTGACAGGTGTAAGATTCTTTTTCTACTTAATTAAAATTGGATTTAGATATGTATAGAAAGAGTATAAAAATTGGACTTGTGGCAGCTTTGGCTTCTTGCTTTACTGTAAATGCGGCAACTCAAGTTGTAACTGTTACGGCATCAGTTGATAGTAGTTTAACGGTAATTGATACCTCAGGATCGTGGGATGCTCCTATCGCAATGGCTGTTAATAGCGCAGGAGATGGGCTTCAAACAAAAAACATCAACTTAAATATGGTATCGAATAACTATAAGGATGTTCTAATTACATTACAAAGCTTCCCTAGCTTGACAGATTCTGTGAATGGAACATCTATTCCAATGACTTTTAAAATAGCGGATACCGCATTAGCACAAAACACACCTGTAACAATTGATAAAGATGCTTTGTACAATACTACTGAAGGTGCAATTACTAGCGCTAAAGATATTACTTTATCAATAGAAAGTGCGTCAACTACTGCGCTAGCTTCGGGTCAGTATAGAGGCTCTTTTACATTCGATTTTTCTATCGCTCCATAAATTTGTAAAGGTTCACAATGATTGGTGATTGTAGCAATGTTGAGCATGAAACATACTATTTTATAAAAGACTGTTTATATCGACAATCTAATACCGAATATAACGATGTAAGAGGCTACATTCACCATCATTTTCCGAGTTTTGTTATTGATGATGGCCTAACTAACAATGAAAGTTTAGATCTAGATAAAGAAAGTGATGAAAGAACAAATACAGACGATTATAAAAGTTTTGATGTGAACCCACCAGACTGGTTCAGTGTGGATGAAATTGAATTTGAACCGTATCAAATGTACATAAATGACACGAAATCATCCGTTGTGTATGTAAAAAAAAATAATAATAAAATAATATTTAAAGAAAAACTAAGATCGGAAAAATTAGAACAAATATTCAAAAATAATGAAGTCGAATATAATGATTTTATACTAAAAGCAGCTAGCAGTGGAATTGAGATTGATAAACCAATTAGATATACCAATATATCAATCGCTGTTAGCTATGATGATAAATTTATTTATATACGCTCAAAAAAATACTCAAAGGATGAAGTGTATTCGTATGGAGTAAATACAGGGATATCACATTGGCATTATGCAAAGTTAAATTATCAATCTGGAGGAGAAGAAGATATATCTTTAAGAGGTCAGGATAGTTATAAAACAAAATATGGACTGTTAATAGCTGAGTATGATGTAGACAATAAAAGAAAGAATGACCCTTTTAAATTTGATAACTTCTCATATCTCCTTAAACCTATACTTAATAATAAACTGCAATTAGCCTTTTCATATATTAATGATACTGGGTACAACAATCCGGCCAATGGAATAGGTAGAACCTATTTTATAAAACGTAATACTTTTTTTGGCTTGGAATTATATAACTTTAGCTTATTTGATTATGATTATAATGCAAGTAAGTCCGAAGGTAATTTACTCGTTTACTCTAAGGATTATTCTTTAGCCACCATATCTTCAAATGAAAGAAAGATATTAAGTATACAACTTTCACCAGGATTTAATGAAGTCGATGATAGATTGTTAAGTGCGGGATACAGCAGGTTAGTCATAGAAAAAGAATACTCTAACGGCGAAAAAGAAACTGAGATAAAAGAATATTTTAAAAAAAGCATTAGTAAGAACAAAGTAAATACTTTCTTTGCTAAAGTTATGGTTGGCCGTAATTATTATGGAGATAATTATTATGACTCACTTGGTTTTAACGGCTTATATGTTAGCTCTTTAGGTGATTTTCGTCTTAACTCATTCTATATTCCAAATAAAGGGGCTGCAAGTGAACTTGTTTATTCTATGAATGGAATTGATATTCAATCAGTCATAAGTAGTAAAGGAGATTTCGCTCTTGGATCGCAGTTTAGATTCAAAATTTTGGATGACTTATTTGTATATGCTTCTGCTTATAAAGTTGAATTATATGATTGTAAAAAAGAGTCTATTTTTCTAAATCGTAAGTGTGGAACCAATTTATCAGGAAGTCTTACTTATTCACTTCCTGGAGCGCTTAATGCAACTTATACATATACAGATTACAAGTCTGCAAGCTTAGGGGTCAACTATGATAGCAATCGACTCTCTTTAAGTAAAAGCTTTAATTTTAATCGATTCGTAATTAGCTTTAACGCTAATTACGAATCGAAAAATTATGATTCAATATATAATAGTAAAATGACTAGTTTTAATGCAGGAATAAACTTTAGCTATGGATATAAATCAAATTCCTACTCCTACTCATCTTCGATACATAATAGTAATAAAACTAATAAACAGGGTAGCAGTAACGCCTTATCTTTTGCTAAAAATGATAAGGACTATAACATGAATTTTAGGGTGTCAAAATATAATAAAGGTGAAGTGTCCTCAAGCTTATACGCGGGTTATAACTCACCATACGGTGCATTTAGATTAAATACTAATTATGGGGTTATTAATAATATAGGGGTAAGTCATGAATATGTGGCAGCAATTAATGATAAAAGCTATAGCCTCAAAAGTGTAAACACACTACGTTCTGACGCAGGACTTATATTTGACATGAGAAATATACCAGAAGGAAGTGATTTCCGATTAAATATTAAAGGTTCTGCAAGAAGTAATGTAAAAATAAGCTCATCAGAAACTAGTTTTTATCAAATAAAACCAGGGAACTACAGGATAATGATTGAAGATGATTATCTATCAGATAATGGAATTTTTACTGTTAAGGTTAAAGATGACAGTGTGGATGTTTTTAAGGGTGATATTAAAACAATACAATTTTCATACGAAAAAACTATAGTGATTGGATTTAAAATTAGAGGTTACCAAAAAATAAATATAGAAGGTTGTACGGTATCAAATGTAGGTGATGAAAATTATGAGGCTACTTGTTTGTCAGATGAATTTCTTACCAAAGGATTTATTGATATTAACAATGACGACCTACCGTTACGTTGCACTTTTAATAATTACAATAATTACAACAATATATATTACAGCCTTGGAGAATTGACTTGTGATTAGAACAATATTTGTTTTTACATTTTTCTATTTATTATCCCCTTTAAATAGTTTTGCGATATCCGTATCCCCAATGGAAATATACGGAAATGAAAATGACCTAGTTACTAAAAGTATCAAGGTAACTAATTCCTCAAAATACACTGAATATGTTCGTGCCTTAGTGTATGAAATAGTGAACCCTGGAACCCCAGAACAACGTGAGGTGTCAGTTGATAATAGTGAAATCTTATCATTTAGTATTTTCCCTAGGAAAATAATATTAAGCACAGGTGAAAGTAAAAGTGTAAGGCTACTATATTCTAGAAATGAAAATGTTATAGCTGAAAAACTATACAGGGTTAGATTTATACCTACATCAGAATTTTCCGTAGGCGTTACAGTAAAGTTATCATACGGTGTTTTAGTTAGAGTGCTGCCCCTTGAACTAAATTATAATTACAAAACTTATAGTGATGGGAAAGTAGACTTCATTGAAAACTCAGGGAATGTCAGAGTGCATATTAATAACAAGTGTAAGGCTGACATTGACAATAAAAGTAAGCAAGAATTTAGGCTTTACCCCGGTAGTAAGTTTGCAATAAATAAATTGTGTTCTATTTCAGACTTCGAGATAAAGAACGACGCAGGGAAGATAATTTAATGAAAACAATAGTGTGTTTGTTTTTCATTTATTTTTCTATGATAGGTTATGCAGTTGCCAGCTTTGAAAGAGGAGTGCATTTATCTCATACATTTAATAATGTTCACTTAGATCCTGATTCAGCAGGCCATCAATATATTTCTAGTTGGAGGCCAAGTGAATCCATAGTATGTCGGAGCGAGGACAGCATGAGTGATTGCGGTCAAGACTTATTCCGAAACAGCAATGCCTTACTTGTTATTAGTAATTACGACTCTAGATCGCCAGCTTGGTCTGCAAGTTCTAAATCACATGTTATGAATATCCCGATAATTAATCAAGAAACAGGGACTTTCTATAACGTTAAACTATTGTGTGATATTAGTAATGGAGTGAGAAACAGAGGGTGTTATGCTGGTGTCGCATCATATTCAAATAGTGGTAGAATTATTTCTTTATACTTAGATAAGGCTAGCTTTTCAGATGTTCCTGACGGTATCTACTCATCTTCTAGTGTAGGTATAAGCGCAACAGATTGGCACTCTTCTTATCTTATATTTACTGCCTCATTTAATATAAATATCATAGTTAACAGGAGCTCCAGTGAGCAACCTGTAAATGTAACAACTTTGCATCCAATACAGGGAAATACACTGCCGATAATTTTTAATAAAGTAAGTGTAAATGAGGAATATGGAATAGGAAGTTTAGACTTTTGTCTAGAAACCGATGACTATTCTAGTCTAGATATGTTTATAGTAACAGATGCTCCCTATATTAGTCTCTACGGAAAAAGAAGGGACCTCGCAAAGTTTCAGTTGACCAATATCGAAGGCTCTACAGAGCAGTCAAAAAGGGTCATAGAATACACCGTGGAGTCCCAGACCTTAGGACTTATTGGAGCTGGCAGCTGTTCTTCTAATAATACTCGATTTTGTCAAGCCATTATAAAAAATATAGATTTTGAAGGTTTAGCGACTTCTGACTCACCAGGAGGTGGGGGGTGTAAAAGATTTGATTTGAGAATTAAAACAGACGTGTTTAATACCCAAGAAAAACTATCTGGAGAATATACTAGCAGTTTCTATATAAATATAGATAAGGGAACCTAATAGTGTTAAAAGTAATCTGTATTACTAGGAAGATCGTTAAATTTTAACAATGTTAGGAGGTCGTTCTTAGATGGTGCCTCAGAGCCTCTAACTAATTCAGCTTTAATACTTAAAGCTGTTAGAAGTAAATGGACATCTCGATCCAAAGCACTTATTCCCTTGAGAACTTCAAGCTTCTCTGTGGCTTTTTCCAGTTCTCGGTAACAAACATCACGCATTATGTTATCTATTACACTGCTGAGATCTCTTGCTTGAACACTACGAATTATGTTTTCGTATTTGTTACCAGCCACATTATCGCCTGGGCCGCTATGCTCTTGATTTACCATCACAATACCTACCTATTTATGGTAAACTGATTTGTTTCCAACAATATTGTCGCCTGAGCCACTATGGTTCTGAGTCAATGAGCCAATCGCAGTGTTTTGCTCCGGCTTAATTAGTTTTAAGATCTTTTGTAACTCGCCTGACTCACTTAACTTACGCTCAATTACATGTTCACCATAATCCTGTAGCTCAAGAGCATTCACTTTCTCTGTTAGTTTTTCCAACAATTCATCATCAATAAGCCACCCTTGTAGCTTTTCCTTCAAAAAGTCAGATGATATCGCTACGCTATTTTTAAAACCATCATATAAAATACCTGATAGGAAAGTATTTGTTAGAAAGTCCATATCCACCTCTTAAATTAATATCATACTGAATTATAATAAATTTTCTATCCATTATGCGCATGAGGAAAAAGTCAGTCAATTACTAGTTTAGTGGAAATGGGAGTAAAGCTATTTTAACTTTGAAAGTGGCAAAGGCGAGTTATATACATAACCCGTCTCTGGACAAATATGAGTTAGAGTCAACGGGCGGCTATGTGTCACAACTGGCGTTCAAGTTTAACTCGTTTTTAATCCGAAACGAATTGGTAGTGGAACAGTGTAATCAGTAACTTTGAATACTTGTGAGCAAAAAATGTATTTTTAGCTAAAACATTTCCCCTAAATCACAGGCACTACCCTAAAAATCAACAACCTACTTTTTTACTATGTTGCTCTATTATCGACTCTGCATCTGCTTGATAGCCGTCAGCTAATTCTCGAAGAGTTCTCGCAAATCGGTGAAAGCCTAACAGTTCTATTTCATCAGATTTAGTGCGATATTTTTGCGCTTAATCCAATATTTGCCCTAGTTTACCAAGTAATATAATTATGGTTGGTATTTGGCTGTGAGCTCTTTTTCCTTAAACTCTTTTTGTTTTATTAGTTGTTCCCGCTCTTCACCTTGCGCATGCACAATGCGTGATTGTAACTCTGTTATCTCTTGCTTTAAGCTGTTCAAGCCTGGATTGTTATCTTCTTTAGCTTTGATAGCTTTATTAAGCGATGAAACTCTTGCGCAGTGTTGTTTTTGATGGCTATTCATTCAAAATCTCCTGTTATGTTATCGGCAAACCTGCTGGATGTAGTCTTTTATTAACCGGTTAAAATCGCTTCCGGCCTTAATATCTTCACCGCTTACAACTTGATTAAAGCTTAATTCTAAATACGAAGTTAGTTCTTTATCCATGCCATCGATAACAGAGCGAGCAAAATTAATAAATTCTTCAACGCTCAATTCAATGCCTTGCATTTTTGCAGCAGCTAAATGAAAACCTGTAAAATCAACATCTATTTCCATAACCTACTCCTGCAATCCAACATTTAAAAAATAGCTTTTGACTCTTGTTCTTCCCAAGAGCAATCAGGATTTTTGCATTTAACTCTAGTAATTCTTGTATCTGATGCTTCAAATGGCATTCCATATTCTTTGTCGTGCTTTCCAAAAGCACACTTTAGCGGCTGTATCGACTCATTAAATTTATTGAGATATTTCATTAAAAAACGGAGAGTAGGCTTTAATAAGAACTTCCATACCAAAGCACAGAGAGCAAAAAACGCTAATAACTGTAACAATTCGTTGTTGATTAGATATTCCATAATTAACTCCTCGCCTGGTAAAGTTGTTTTCAGAACGTTATTTATTCGGCTGGACTCTGGCAGGATTTGAACCTGCGACCTCCCATATTAGCCTTTATCTAGAACTTATAACTTTGGTGTTTGCAACCACCTCAGTACCGGCGTAGCGCTCTAACCAGACTGAGCTACAGAACCCATGCGAATAAATAACAACTTACGGCTGTTAGCCGGTCGAACTTTCCATCCCTGCTTGACTATATTCCAACTTTCTTAACTTATGGATATGATAGCACGTCTTTAACGTGCTTAAAGTTGTTATTTAACCAAGTTTTATTTAACATTCCCCAATCAACAACTGAGTATGAGCCGCCTTCGTTCTTAAGCTCTATAGACAGCTCAGGAATTGCACCTAACGTGTCTTGAGCTGTTCGCCTTGGCATTCCCGTAGCTTCCATAATTGCTGGCACAGTATTTACGCCAGTGCTAATCAGCCAAGTTACGTAAGCTCGCCTGTATAAGCTAGTTTTTGTTTTACTATGTGTCATTTATAACTCGGTAAAATTATTATAATGCTAATCATTTCCAGCATCAGATGTTGACAAGATATCTTCAAAATTTTTTAAGTTCGCAATATCACATTCCGATAAAAATCTATCCTCGAACCCTAGCGCGGTTATTAAATTATACTTACTTGATGACAAATACCTAATTACTTCTAAATGCTCCTGATATTTTTTGATTATGTTATTTACTGCCTGCTCCCGATTCCTGGTGGAGCGTCCTTTCCAAGCGGGCTCGTGATGGAACAATCTATTTCTAAATTTATTTAAAGTGCCAAAATTTTGAAAAATTGTATTCAAGGAAACCTTACTTGCTTGGGCGTTGGGAAAGCATTGGTTAAATTTGAACTGCCACAAGTTATGCTCTCTATCTCTTGGATTATTATAGCCTTTCGATAGCATGTGAACCCAAAATCCAAATGGAAGCCGCGATACTAGATCATTTGTTGTGTATTTAGCTCCCACTTCATCTAAGCACTTTTGCTCTGCTTCGGTCACTTGATTTTTTGATTTGTCGCTAATTGTTTTAGTTTTGAACCATTCTGGATCATCAAACTGCTCTGTCGCACAATGGTGTATTGAATTTCTTAAAGTAACTTCAAGTAGTTGAACAACTGTGAAAAAGTGGCTCATAATGCTCTGCATTGACATATAAATAGCTATTAATTCACTGTCAGATTTACAAGAGAATACTTGACGATAGGTTTCAAGTTTTTCTGTAGAAAGACCCTTTTTTATTTCTGCAAGATCCAAATTATTTGCCCTTATTAAATTTATTAGGTATTATTGCGATAACTGAGGCATTGCCTCTTGTTGCGATAGCCCTGTCCTCTTACGCTCTATGAGTATTGACAACAGGTAGCGAGTTTAAGAGCCATCCCAATTGGGGTGGCTCACTTGTTTCTGGCGCACAATAAATTCTGAAATACACCTTAATGCCCAGTTACTTTTATTCTTGAATAGACATTATTAATAGCCTCTGATAATTGTAACAAGTTACCATTAAATTTGTCTGTTACTACTTGCCTTGATGCATAGCCAAACAAATCCGCTACAACACCATGATCAACATTTTTAGCTAGATGAATTATAAGTGAATCTTCAAAGTTTTTAGCTGTAGCCCAATCTAAACCAGCCTTTTTAAGTAGCGTATTAACTTTAGTTCTTAGGTTGGTAGGCTGCTTATTAATCCCTTTCTTAATTACTCGCTCACTCATAGCAAACTCGTTAAGCCGATCATTTAGCAAAGCAGGGGCGTATTCACTGAGCCCCCTATGCGTACCTAAATTGTGCTTGTATTTAGCAGGTAGATCTTGTTGTTCGTACCAATCAAGGTATTGCTCTAGTGCTTGGCAAAATACTTCTGGCACTTCTATAATGCGATCTTTCTTATTGCGACTGTAAGCCGCTGGCAAAAACCACTTACGATAAACCTCACCTTTATCATTTATTAACTGGTGTAGCTTTAGCAAATTATGCTCTGTAAGCGACAAGGGAACGTAAGCAAGCTGACTTATTAAATACCTGTCTTTAATCGCATATTTTCCCGTACAAGCTGTGTTAAGAAGCGAATCTATATCGCTATCTACGAATATCTGCCTTAACATTTATATGATTGCATAGCCTTAATGTATTGTAATGCAATATAGATTACACTATTGAAGTACAATAACAAGGCAATTGGTTTACCCAAATCGTATAGCTAATAAGCTGTAGTAAATTTATAATTTATAAGAAACACTTTTTTATGTACCTATTATATTGTTAGGTACTATTACATCTAATTTTATTAAAAAGGTATTATATATGGAAACGATCGAAGAGAAGATTACATGTCCCCACTCTGGTTGCAATTATTCATCTAAGCAATATACGCTTGGCAGCTTTTCCACTTCTATATTACACGAAAGGGACTAAACAAAATGCGACCTAGACTAATCCCAACTTATGGCATTGGATGGATATATATTATGATGACTCCATCTGACTATAACCGTGTTAAAATTGGCATTACAAAAAATAACCCATTACTAAGATTAAGAGACCTTAAAACTGGTGACCCTTATTTAGCAATAGAAGCTGCTTATTTAATACAAAATGATACTAACTTTACTACTAAAGTCATTGAAAGTTTTATTCATAGTTATTTTGCTGATGTAAGGATACATTTCCTTGATGATGAAGATCGAATAAATGTACCCTCTGAGTGGTTCAAAATGGACCCACAACAATCAAGCTATCTTGTGGAGGAAGCATTAAAAAAAATGGGCTTTACTATTACTTCAAGTGGATATTATGAAGATAACCTTACTTACGTTGCATCAAAGCATCATGCTAGTGATTTAGTGGATGAGGTTTCTAATTTTAACCTGGACTGTTGGAGGAATTAAACTAATACAATCATTATCTTGTATCCAGCTACATAATTTATCCTGCTTTCATTTATGGGTTTTTAGAATTAGGTGGAGTGGTTCTGGCGCAGCCTGCGAAGACAAAATAAGCGCCAAAACCAAAAACCATAATTTAATATTTTATGCGGTGCTCCTCAAGAAAGTGCAAACTATCTTCTACATTTAGTACAAAATATTCATGAGTTTTGGGTCTATAAAAACCATCAAAATCAATTTTTCCAGCATTCTGGATTTGAACAAGGTCTTTATGAAATTCAGAGTGTGACCATGCCCTACCATAAATTTTAAATAATATTTCAACGTGGTTCCCCGGAAAACTTAGCATTTTTAGGGTTGTGCTTGGTTCGGTTTTAAAAACAATCGGTTCATGATTCGGTATGTTGCTACAACCAAAGTTAGCATATCTCTTAGCATCAAGGTGATTATCACTAAGCCACAACGTCCCTTTTACTGGTTTACCAGGTTTATGCGCACCACCGTGGTATAAATACAAGGGTAGTTGACCATCGTGCATTGTAAGCATTGAAAAGTGCTCATATAACCGTTCATTAATACGTATGGGTTCAGGCAGTGATAGAACCTCTTCTTTTGAGTTAATTTCTTCAACATGCTCACCATCAGTTGGCCGATTTTCAAATAATTCTTTCAAAAGCTTTAGTAACATTGGTATTCTCCTGCAGCCAATTCGACACTTACTATTACTTAGCAAGTGCTACCGGTAATTCATTGAAGTTGGTTGTGTAGCTATTTGGTGCCAGTTCGTCTCTTGGCTTCCAACTTTGCTTGAAACCCTGCACGCCAAACCTAATGACATTGTTGCCAAATTTACTATTTATTTCATCACTTACCGTAGTCATTTTATTAACGGTGAAATCACCAGAATCATTAAACAAATTTAGTTGAATATTGTCATTCTTTGATAATAACTGATTGAAGATAACGCCAACTTTTTTGAACTGATAGCCCTCCTGGTAAATCTTTTCTAAAGCAAACATTGCGTATCTAATTAAGACGTCCGAATCTGCGCAATGAAAAGGTAATTTCACTTCAATACTTTTACGTAATTGTGGCTGAGACTGCCTAAACACATCCGTTGAAACAAAAATAGTCAGGTTATTGGTGAACAACTCAAACCGGCGTAATTTACCTGCTCCAGTACAAACATGTGACGACAGAGCACTTTTAAGCTCATTTAAATCTGTAACAAGCTTACCCATGCTTTTTGAAACACAAATGCTATCGCGGCCTTCATTTAGATCCTTTAGCTCCACTGCATCAACACCATTCAGTTCTTGTATAGTTCGAGATAAAACAACACCGAATTTTCGTTTTGCTTCTACTATATTAAAATTTTTTAACTCCAATCCCGTATTTATACCAAGTGCAGTAAGCTTATCTGCAGTTTTAGCCCCTACGCCCCAGATAGAACGCGGGGTTACTCTATGAAGCACCCAGTCAACCTTGTCTTCTGTATCGAGTACAGCAACGCCATTGGTTTTAGCTTTCCATTCGTTAAGTTTCGCGGCATGAGAAGCTAACTTGGCAAGTGTTTTCGTTTGAGCGACACCTACACCGACGCCAATACCCAAGTTCTTGGCCAGCGTATTTTTAATATGTAAAGCGTATGATTTCGGGTTTGGCGCCATTGCCGTGTCTATATGACCAAAGCTTTCATCAATTGAGTATCGGTGGCAGTCAAATAGTAGTTCTTCTAGTTCAGTGTGAAACCGATTGCTCATATCACCAAATAATGTGAAGTTACTGCCCCACACATGGCCATTGCTGTTTTGAATTAATTCTTTGATTTTAAAGTGGGGCTCACCCATTTTTATGCCGAGCGCTTTCATTGGTTGATTTCGCGCTATAACATTGCCTTGGTTTGAACTTAATACACCAAGCGGCGTGGTGTTAATATCGTATTGAGGATTGAATAGCTGAATAAATGATACATATGCAGCATTGATATCACAGAGGACCCACATCAAAAAATACTTATAGCGCTAGTGACAACGCCCCAAATAACATTTTCATCCCAATTATTCTCACCATCGAAAGCAACAACTATTGGCTCGTATTCTGAGTTTGAGCTTAGAAATAACGCTCTGTTGTTTTCCGGCTCTAACTTTAAACGCTTAACAACGAACTCATTATCAATAGTGGCAAGCACTATTCGCCCGGTAGTGGCCTTTAAGGATTTATCAACAACAATAATTGCCCCGTCTTGAATGTCAGGGAGCATGCTATCACCGGCCACTTTAAACAAAAACGAGCTGCTGGGCCGCGCCATCAATAGATTATCGAGGCTGATTGGCTGAGATAAACAATCTTCTGCAGGATTTGGAAACCCTGCCGCCACTTTAAATTCAAAAAGTGAAAATGCGCCATTAGATTTCAATATAGGAATTGGTTGCATACACTAACTCACTGGATATATATGGCTGTGTTGTAGTTGAGTGTGGGTATAAAAAATTCATATCATAATGCCTCTTTTATCCATGTTTGATCTGAATACTCAGTGTTATCTTCCATAAACCTAAACCAGCTTAAATAATTCTCAATGTAGTCTGTACCAATGCCATTAAAACGTCTTAACCATGCCTTCCATCGCAT
>NZ_JACJEW010000064.1:0-22022 GCF_014164315.1 Pseudoalteromonas sp. SG44-1 | reverse complement strand
GGAAGAAAGAAGAAGAAGAACGTAAGAAGCGC
This sequence comes from Pseudoalteromonas sp. SG44-1, assembly GCF_014164315.1. NCBI lineage: Bacteria > Pseudomonadati > Pseudomonadota > Gammaproteobacteria > Alteromonadales > Pseudoalteromonadaceae > Pseudoalteromonas > Pseudoalteromonas sp. SG44-1. Next base: position 21,990 of record NZ_JACJEW010000064.1, on the reverse strand, counting down.
GAAGAAACCGCTGATCACCACCTTACGACTTCTACTTACGCACGTGAAGCAGAAGATGTTGCTGATGCGCGTGATGAGCAAGGCACACGCCGTGCTAAGAAAAAGAAAAAAGCCCCAGCGAAGGAGAAATTTGTTCCTTCGAGAGGCAAGAAAAGCAAGCTAAAAGCACCAGCTTCATTACAACATGGCTTCCAAAAGCCAACGGTTGACGTGAAAAACGAAGTGCGTATTAGCGAAACAATTACAGTTGCTGAGCTTGCATCACGCATGGCCGTTAAGGGCGCTGAAGTTGTAAAAACAATGATGAAAATGGGTGACATGGTTACCATTAACCAAGTGATCGACCAAGAAGCTGCACAGTTAGTTGCAGAAGAAATGGGCCACAAAGTTATCATTGTTAAAGAAAACGAATTAGAGCAAACAGTACTAAATGACCGTCATGAAGATGGTAAATCTGAGCCACGTGCACCAGTAGTAACTGTAATGGGTCACGTTGACCACGGTAAAACGTCAACGCTTGATTATATTCGTTCAGCAAAAGTGGCCTCTGGCGAAGCCGGTGGTATCACACAGCATATCGGTGCTTATCATGTTGACGTAAATGGTAACATGATCACTTTCTTGGATACTCCAGGTCACGCGGCGTTTACGTCAATGCGTGCTCGTGGTGCTAAAGCAACAGATATCGTAATCCTAGTGGTTGCAGCAGATGATGGTGTAATGCCACAAACTAAAGAAGCGGTTCAGCATGCGCGTGCAGCTGGCGTTCCTTTAATTATCGCTGTTAACAAAATGGATAAAGAAGGCGTAGACCCAGATCGCGTTAAGAATGAGCTTGCTCAACTAGACGTTATTCCTGAAGAGTGGGGCGGTGATACACAGTATGTGCATATTTCTGCTAAAACTGGTTTAGGTATTGATGACCTTCTTGAAGCGGTATTAAACCAATCTGAGTTGTTAGAACTTACTGCTCCAACTGTGGGTATGGCTGCTGGTGTTGTTATTGAATCTCGTCTTGATAAAGGCCGTGGTCCAGTTGCTTCTATCCTTGTACAATCTGGTACGCTTAACCAAGGTGACATTGTATTATGTGGTCTTGAGTATGGTCGTGTTCGTGCAATGCGCGATGAAAACGGTAAAGACATCAAGTCTGCAGGTCCTTCAATCCCAGTTGAGATTTTAGGTCTATCTGGTATTCCAGCTGCGGGCGACGAAGCAACTGTAGTTAAAGACGAGCGTAAAGCCCGTGAAGTTGCACTTTACCGTCAAGGTAAATTCCGTGATGTTAAACTAGCACGTCAGCAAAAAGCGAAGCTTGAAAACATGTTTACTAACATGACTGAAGGCAATGTGTCTGAAGTTAATGTGGTACTTAAAGCAGACGTTCAAGGTTCAATCGAAGCAATCTCTGATTCATTGACTAAACTGTCAACAGATGAAGTTAAAGTGAAGATTGTAGGCTCAGGCGTAGGTGGTATCACTGAAACTGACGCAACCCTTGCTGCAGCATCTAATGCAATCGTGGTTGGCTTTAACGTTCGTGCTGATGCATCGGCACGTAAAGTAATTGAGTCTGAGAACTTAGACTTACGTTACTACAGCGTTATCTATAGCTTGATTGACGAAGTGAAGCAAGCTATGTCTGGTATGTTAGCACCAGAGTTCAAGCAAGAGATCATTGGTCTAGCTGAAGTTCGTGACGTGTTCAAGTCACCTAAAATTGGCGCTATCGCTGGTTGTATGGTTACTGAAGGTGTTATTAAACGTAGCGCACCAATTCGTGTACTTCGTGATAACGTGGTTATCTACGAGGGTGAGCTTGAGTCACTTCGTCGCTTTAAAGACGATGTTGCTGATGTTCGTAACGGCATGGAATGTGGTATCGGCGTTAAGAACTATAACGACGTTCGCGTTGGTGACCAAATCGAAGTATTCGAAACAGTTGAAGTACAACGTACACTTTAATTGTTCGTAAGCTAAGATAATAAATGGGGGCTCAGCCCCCATTTGTGTATCCATTATTTAAATAACTTATTTATATTTCTCAATGAGTTATAATTTTTAGAGTAGAGTCTAATGAGAGAGTTTTCTCGTACTGATCGTGTTGCTCAGCAAATTCAAAAAGAAATTGCTGTTATTTTGCAACGTGAAATTAAAGATCCACGTTTAGGTATGGTTACAGTATCTGCTGTAGAAGTATCACGTGATTTATCTTATGCAAAAATCTTTATTACTGTGTTTAACACCCAAGATGAAGATGCTGCAAAGCAAAGTGCTAAAGTATTAAATGAAGCGACCGGTTATATTCGCTCACTACTTGGCAAACGCATTCGTGCCCGTATTATGCCAGAGCTTAAGTTTGTGGTTGATAATTCACTGATGGAAGGCATGCGTATTTCAAACCTTGTTGATTCTATTATTCGTGAAGATAAAGCAAAGCATGTAGATGACGAAGTTGATAGCGTAGATGATGCAGAGCATATCGACGAAACAGACAGCGAAAAAGGCACTAATACAGATGGCAAAGCGCAGTAAAGGCCGTCCAGTTGACGGTATTTTGTTGTTAAACAAACCAATAGGCATTTCATCAAATAAAGCGCTACAGCAAGCTAAAAGTGTGTATTTTGCACAAAAAGCGGGGCACACCGGTGCCCTTGATCCGCTTGCAACGGGTATGCTGCCTATCTGTTTTGGTGAAGCGACTAAATTTACTCAGTTTTTACTCGATACTGACAAAACCTATGTAGTTCGCGCTAAATTAGGTGAACGTACGACAACATCAGATTCTGATGGTGAAATTGTCAGTACTAAAGATGTCAATGTGACGGCTGAGCAACTTAGCGAAGAAATTGCTAAGTTTTTAGGTGAGTCAGATCAATACCCGTCAATGTATTCAGCGTTAAAATATGAAGGCCGACCTTTATATAAATATGCGCGTGAAGGCATTGAAGTACCTCGCAAGTGCAGAAAAATCAACGTATTTAGTTTAACACTAGATGAGTTCGATGAAGCTAATAACGAAGTGCAAATGACCGCCCATGTTTCAAAAGGTACTTATATTCGTACTATCGTCGATGACTTAGGCGAAAACCTGGGTTGTGGCGCGCATGTGATCATGTTGCATCGCAGTGCGGTAGGGCATTACCCTGCTGACAAAATGGTGTCACTTGAGCAGTTAGAAGCGTTATTAGTAAAAGCGAAACAAGAAGAGCTTACGCCTTCTACTTATCTTGATGAACTATTACTGCCAATGGACACCGCATTAGTTGGTCTACCTGTGGTTGAGCTCAGTAAAGAGCAAGGTAGTTCTTTTAGCCATGGACAGGCGGTTGTACTTGATATTGAACTGCCAGAAGGGGCAATTAAAGTGCTCGCTGATGGTGTGTTTATTGGCACTGGTGAACGTAATCCTGATGGCCATTTAAAGTCAAAACGTGGCTTATCAAATCAGCAAGAAACAACAGCGTAAAGTTTAGCTTGTAGTTATTGCCGTAGCTGGTAGAATACGCCCGCTAATCGTTTTGGCTGAATTAGTGATCGGCTAAGACACCTTTTAAATTTTATTTTTGGAGTTACTATGTCACTAAGCAATCAAGAAAAGATCGATATCATCGCAAAATTCGCACGTGCAGAAGGCGACACTGGTTCACCTGAAGTACAAGTTGCACTTCTTACTTTTGATATCAACAAGCTTCAAGGTCACTTTGCTGATCACAAGCATGACTTCCACTCACGTCGTGGTCTGCTTCGTAAAGTAAGCACTCGCCGTAAACTGCTTGATTACCTTAAAGGTAAAGACATTGCACGTTATACTGCGTTAATCCAAGAACTTGGCCTACGTCGCTAAGAACTAGATTACATAGAAAGGAGCTTTATAGCTCCTTTTTTTGTGCCTGAAATTTCTCACTCTCTCTGTCCACAACAATTAATTCTCTTGAAATATCAAATAAAAGCCACATAGTTAGTGACAGCAAAGCGCACTTTTTAGCGCGCCTATTATCACCACTTTTATCTAGGGACTAAGCTCGCAATTTTGCATTACTTTGTTATATACTATGCGCGTAGATAAAAAGGTTTATCTACGCTTATTCACATCATTGCCAATTGTAGTACTTAATTGATTTCCAACTGAATACAATTATGTACTGTAATTGGTACTTTGATGGCAACTTATTAGAACACATTTAAGGAACATTTTAAGTGCAAGCAATTATTAAAGAATTTCAACTAGGTCAACATACAGTTACCCTAGAAACCGGTGCAATCGCTCGTCAAGCAGACGGCGCAGTACTAGCAAGTATTGGCGACACATCAGTATTAGTTACTGTTGTTGGTAAGCGTGAAGCACAACCGGGCCAAGATTTTTTCCCACTAACAGTTAACTACCAAGAGCGTATGTACGCTGCAGGTCGTATCCCTGGTGGTTTCTTAAAGCGTGAAGGTCGTCCTAACGACGGTGAAACACTTATTGCACGTCTTATTGACCGTCCAATTCGTCCACTTTTCCCAAATGGTTTTGTAAACGAAGTACAAGTTATTGCTACTGTTGTTTCTGTTAACCCTGAAATTCAACCTGATATGGTTGCGATGATCGGTACTTCAGCAGCACTTGCTATCTCTGGTATCCCATTCAGTGGTCCAATTGGTGCAGCGCGCGTTGGTTACATCAACGGCGAATACGTACTTAACCCAACGTTAAAAGAGCTTGAAGAAAGCCAACTTGATTTAGTTGTTGCTGGTACTGATAACGCAGTACTTATGGTTGAATCAGAAGCTGACGTACTTGCAGAAGACGTTATGCTAGGTGCGGTTGTATATGGTCATGAGCAATCTCAAGCTATCATCAACGCAATCAACGAATTCAAAGCAGAAGCTGGCAAACCTACATGGGATTGGGCAGCACCTGAAAAGAACGTTGCTTTAGAAGATAAAGTAGCAGCAATCGCAGCTGATAAAGTAGGCGAAGCTTACCGCATCACTGATAAAGTGGCTCGTAAAGAAGCACTTGGCGTAGCTAAAGACGAAGTTGTTGCTGTATTAACAGCTGAGCTTGCTGAAGGCGAGTCACTAGACAAGCAAGAAGTTGGCAAAGTATTTGGTTCTCTTGAGAAGAAAATCGTACGTGGGCGCATCACTGCTGGCGAAAAACGTATCGATGGTCGTGAACCAGATATGATCCGTGCACTTGACGTAATGACTGGCGTATTGCCACGTACTCACGGTTCTGCAATCTTTACGCGTGGTGAAACACAAGCACTTGTAACAGCTACACTTGGTACAGAACGTGATTCCCAGTTAATCGATGATTTAACTGGCACGCACAAAAACCACTTTATGCTTAACTATAACTTCCCTCCGTTCTGCGTAGGTGAAACTGGTTTTGTAGGTTCTCCTAAGCGTCGTGAAATCGGCCACGGTAACCTAGCTAAGCGCGGTATCCAAGCTGTAATGCCTACATTGACTGAGTTCCCTTACTCAATCCGTGTTGTATCTGAGATCACTGAATCAAATGGTTCATCTTCAATGGCATCAGTATGTGGTACTTCACTTGCACTTATGAATGCGGGTGTGCCAATTAAAGCGTCTGTTGCGGGTATCGCGATGGGTCTAGTTAAAGAAGACGAAAAATTCGTAGTTCTTTCTGACATCTTAGGTGATGAAGATCACTTAGGTGACATGGACTTTAAAGTAGCTGGTACTGCTGCAGGTATCACTGCACTACAGATGGATATCAAGATTGAAGGTATCACTCAAGAAATCATGCAAATTGCGCTTAAACAAGCAAAAGCTGCACGTTTACACATCTTAGGTGTGATGGACGAAGCGATTTCTGCTCCATCTGAAGAGCTTTCAATGTTTGCTCCACGTATCTACACTATGAAGATACCACAGAAGAAAATCGCAGAAGTTATCGGTAAAGGCGGCGCAACTATTCGTCAACTTACTGAAGAAACAGGTACTACGATTGAAATCGGTGATGACGGTACAATCAAAATTGCAGCAACAGACGGTGAAAGCGCAGCAAATGCAATCAGCCGCATTGAGCAATTAACAGCTGAACTAGAAGTAGGTACTATCTACGAAGGTAAAGTTGTACGTATCGTTGATTTCGGTGCGTTTGTAAACATTCTTCCTGGTAAAGATGGCCTAGTGCATATCTCTCAGATCAGTACTGAGCGCGTAAATAACGTGACAGATCACCTATCTGAAGGTCAAGAAGTTAAAGTTAAAGTACTAGAAGTAGACCGTCAAGGTCGTGTACGTTTAAGTATCAAAGAAGCAATGGAATCAGCAGCTGCCGCAGCTGATGCACCAACTGACGCTTAATTGTTGATATTTAATCCAGATATTCTCTGGATAATATAAAAAGGGGCTGTATAGCCTCTTTTTTTATGCTTTAATGAAACCTCTTTGGATAGCACTTGTCCTATCAGTTTGCTACTTATCTTGGTATAAAGGATTTTAATGATACTTAAACACATAGCCTTGGCATCGTTTGCTATTCTGTCTTTAAGCGCCTGTCAATCTACTTCGCAAGCACAACCGACTGCGATTGTGAATGTGCCTTTCACTGCGCCTTTAGCGTCTGATTTTCGTAGTGAAATAGCGATAGCTCGTTATTCTGAATTATTAAATCGTGCTGATCTAGCGCCAGATCAACAAGCAAAATTATTTTATGACCGTGGCGTATTATTTGATAGTTTAGGTATGTCTACCTTGGCGCGGATTGATTTTAATCGTGCTGTGCAATTGAAGCCCGATTTAGCCGAAGTGTATAACTTTTTAGGTATTCACCATACCTTGATGCAACAATTTGAAAAAGCCTATGAATTTTTTGATTCAGCGTTAGAACTCAATGAGCAACACGAATATGCCTACTTAAATCGTGGTATTGCTCTTTACTATGGCGATAGAGCAAATCTTGCAGCAGCTGATCTTAAAGAGTTTTTAACTCGTTCACCCAGTGATCCTTACCGGGTGTTATGGCTTTATCTAGCGCAAGCAAGCGCTGATCCTGTGCAAGCTTTAGCAAACTTAAAAAGCAATGCACAAGGGCTGGATGATAGCCAATGGGCGTATAGTTTAATATCACTTTATTTGGGCGATATGAGCGAGCAGAGCTTTTTAACAAGTCTTGCCGATGGTGTTAAAACTGAACAAGAATATGCGCAGCGGCTATGCGAAGCTTACTTTTATTTAGCTAAAATATATCAAGCTAAAGGGCTTGATTATCAAGCCGCAGATTTCTTTCGTTTAGCACTTGCCACCAATGTGCATGAGTTTGTGGAATATAAATATGCGCGTTTAGAGCTTGAGTTAATGGCTGGTGAAAACGACAGTTAAATTATTTATTAGCGTTGTTGTTATGCTGAGTTTGGGATATTTACCAAGCTCAGTTAATCAGCATCGCGATATTGCCTTTTGGCATGTAAAACATACCCCAGATTCTATTCTTATTAGTTATTATCGTTTTATTGACGATTTTAATGCTCAGCTTAATTCATTGACTGATGCTACCTTATACTTATTAGCTATAAATGCTGTTACAGATGCACAATTTGCTTGGGCACTGCGGTTACTAACAAATGATCAAGCACAATCGGCTTTACCTTTTTGGCGTGTTAGCGTGGCTCAGCAAAGTGTTGATAAGCGCCGCAGACTCAGTGCATTGTTACTGCAATCAGAACGTTGGGATGATTTAACATCACTGGCAGAGCAACACCTGTTGCCTGCAAGTCATGCGGCAGAACAATTAAAATTACACCATGGCGCCACACCGGCGAGTATTGACCAAAGCTTTGCCAGTCATGAGGGATTTTTATTATCCTTTTCACAGCTGCAAGCGCAACCGCAGTGTCAGTTTAATGTGTTGATGATGACAGATCATCGCCAAGGTTTAGCAAAACTTAATGCATTTAAAATTCGTTATCAACAACACCCCCAACCGAGCTCAGGCAGTTTTTGTTTTAGTAAGCCGATTTATTTAGGGGACTCCATAAACTGCCAACAACAGCCGCAACATGCCGCTAAATGTGATTGGCAGCCTTTAGCTCACAATAAAGCTTGGCCAACGGGCTTTGATTTTATAGTGATGATGACCGCAACTGGCTCAGGCAATGTGCAAGGTGGCATAATGCACTTAAACTCGGCGAGTTATTACGGTTTATTTTTACATGAGCTGATGCACTTTAACGGCTTTGAAGATGAGTATCCATTACCCGCAGCGAAGCAGGCGTGGTTATGTAATCAAAAAGGCTTGGTGGCGCCGAACCTTTTTATTGCCAATGATCTTACACCACCGGCTGGCTGGCAGCTAAGTGATAGCTGTCAAACACCAATTAAAGCATATAAACCAAGTCATAACTGGTCAATAATGCAATATCAACAAATCCCTTTGTCAGTGCATTATCAACAATTATGGTTGCAACAAATTACTGATCCGAGCTATCAACCACTACGATTTAGCGACTATTTTCAGCAATTTAAAGCACCTATGAACTTTATAAACAAAATGACAAAAAAAAATATTGAGGGATAAAGTTGTAAATAATATGCTGTCAGCACTAAAATAGTACAAAATAACAGCAGGTAGAAGGGCTTACTATAGACAAAATCGTCGCTGATCAGTATAACTATATACCTATAAAGCGTTTATTGAAGCTAAAATTAAAACCATCCGAAATGACCAGTACTAAACTAAAACTAACTAGCAGTGTATTGATACTCTTATGACTTCAAAAGGTTTCTCTCTATGACTTTGCTCTGGATACCCCTGTTATCCTTAATTGGCAGTGTTATTTCTTCCTGCACCGGCAAATTGACTCGTAATCAATCTACGAGCTTAACTATGCTAGCGCCTTTATGCGCCTTAGCAATTGCGATTTATCACACGCCAGCGGTTTTAGCGGGTGAGACAATTCGCTTTACCACTCAATGGATACCAGCTCTGGGTATGGAGCTTGCTTTTCGCCTAGATGGCTTAAGCTTATTGTTTATCTTTATGATCTTAGGGATCGGGTTGCTGGTTATTTTTTATACCCGTTATTACCTAAGTAATAATGACTCGATGCCAAAATTATACTGTTACTTAATGCTGTTTATGACTGCAATGCTCGGTATTGTGATGTCGAATAACGTGATTCAACTATGGCTGTTTTGGGAATTAACCAGTATTAGCTCATTTTTGTTAATCAGTTTTTGGTGGCATAAATCAGAGGCCCGTAAAGGGGCACGTATGGCATTAGCAGTCACTGGAGCAGGCGGATTAGCTCTACTAGGTGGCTTATTACTGCTTGGTGATATTGTTGGTAGCTATGATCTAGACGTTATTTTAGCTAGCAAAACATTGATCCAGTCACATGACTTATACGAAGTTGCATTAGTGTTGGTATTGCTAGGTGCATTTACTAAATCAGCTCAATTCCCATTTCATTTTTGGTTACCGCACGCAATGGCAGCCCCAACGCCAGTGAGTGCCTATTTGCATTCAGCGACTATGGTAAAAGCCGGTATCTTCCTGCTTGCACGTTTTTATCCAGCGTTAGCTGGAACAGATATCTGGTTTATTTTGGTTGCCATGACCGGCTTGACAACGTTATTGGTCGGCGCCTACATCGCTTTATTTAAGCATGATTTAAAAGGGCTGCTGGCGTATTCAACCATTAGCCATTTAGGTTTGATCACTTTATTACTTGGGTTAGATACTGAACTTGCCACAGTAGCGGCAATATTTCATATTATTAACCATGCAACGTTTAAAGCATCATTATTTATGGCCACCGGTATTATTGACCATGAAACTGGTACGCGAGATATGCGTAAGCTCAATGGTATGTGGCGATTTATGCCTTATACAGCGACACTGGCAATGGTTGCTGCAGCGGCAATGGCTGGGGTGCCGCTATTAAATGGTTTCTTGTCAAAAGAAATGTTTTTTGCAGAAACCTTACATCAACAAATACTAGGTTCTATGTCGTGGCTTATTCCTGTATTAGCAACTCTAGCGGCTGCTTTTTCTGTGGCATATTCGGCACGCTTTATTCACGATGTATTCTTTAATGGCGACCCAATCAATTTACCAAAAACACCGCATGAGCCTCCTCGCTATATGCGTGTGCCAATCGAAATACTCGTTGTGTTGTGTTTACTAGTCGGTATGTTTCCAAACTTTGTGGTTGATGGTATTTTGTCAGCGGCGTCGCTAGCAGTTCTTGGGGAAGCGACACCACAGTTTAAACTGTCAATTTGGCATGGTTTTAATTTACCATTGCTTATGAGTGCGATGGCTGTCGTGGGCGGTGTATTTATATATATTCAGCGTAAGCACTTATTTAAGTTTCAAGCATCACTACCTCCATTAAATGCTAAAAAAACCTTTGAGCGGTTTGTCTATGCGATCATTAAGTGGAGTCAAGAAAAAATCAGCAGCACCGAAAATGGTTCTCTGCAACGTTACATTGTTGTGATGTTGGGGGTCGTATTGTTGTGTGCTGGTTGGCCATTGTTTGAAATGAACGCTTTGGCGGGTACTGCGCCACGTACGCCGATCGATTTTCATAATGCCATTGGTGCAGGTTTAATGATCATCGGTGCCATTAGCACTGTGATTTGGCATCGCTCACGGATGGTATCGTTATTGATGATATCAATCGTAGGGTTAATGGTTTCAGTGGCATTTACTCGCTTCTCAGCGCCCGATTTAGCGCTTACACAGTTAACCGTAGAGGTAGTGACAGTCATTTTATTAATGCTGGCATTATTCTTCTTACCGCAACGCACACCTAAAGAGTCGAGTTCATTACGTATTTTACGTGATTTAGGGATTGCCTCAGCAGTGGGGGTGGTTATTGCCAGTATTTGCTATGCATTATTAACGCGTCCGCTTGAGTCAATTTCAGATTTCTTTATCGCCAATGCAAAAACTGGCGGAGGCGGTACCAACGTCGTAAACGTTATTTTGGTTGATTTCAGGGGCTTTGATACCCTAGGGGAAATCACGGTACTGGGGATTGCAGCATTAGGTATTTATAAAGTATTAACTAATTTACCATTGTTTATGCCAGCCAGTGACAGTGAAGGTCGCCCTTGGGCGCGAGAACGTCATCCTCTGTTATTAGCCAGTATTTCACAAAGTTTATTGCCATTGGCGTTATTAGTCTCTGCGTATATCTTTTTGCGCGGTCATAACTTACCTGGTGGGGGCTTTATTGCCGGGTTAGTCACTGCAATTGCCTTTATTTTGCAGTATATGGCTCATGGTTCAATTTGGATCTCTGAGCGCTTTGATGTGAACTATCGAAAGATCATTGCCTCGGGTATCGCCATTGCAATGTTAACAGGGCTAGGAAGTTGGGCATTTGGACGACCGTTTTTAACCACTTGGTTTGAATATTTTGATGTGCCATTTATCGGCAAAGTAGAACTGGCCAGTGCCATCGTATTTGATTTAGGTGTTTACATGACCGTAGTCGGCGCGACCTTAATGATACTCGCAAGCCTAGGTAAGTTAACCGCAAATACACCTAAGAAAGAGGTAAATATTTAATGGAACTGTTATACGCTTCATGCGTTGGTGTATTGGTGACTTGTGGGGTGTACTTGATCCTAAGAGCACGGACTTTTCCGGTAGTATTAGGATTAACGATGCTGTCATACGCAGTGAACTTATTTTTATTCTCTGCGGGGCGCTTAACGATTAATAAAGCCGTCGTGCTTGTTACTGGCACTGACTATGCCGATCCGCTGCCGCAAGCGTTGGTACTGACAGCTATTGTAATTGGTTTTGCAATGACCGCCTTTGTCGTGATTTTGGCAATTCGTGGTCGTGCTGATTTAGGCAATGATCATGTAGATGGTCACTTAGGTAAAATTGAACACAAGGAGCACAAATGATCCAGCATCTAGCTTCTTGGCCAATTTTATTACCTATGCTTGCCGGCATTATTTTACTGTTACCTCCCTTTGGGAAAAGTATTCCTATTCGTCGTGTTGCCTCTGTAGTCATGGCATTATTAAACACTTTCGTCAGTGCGCTATTATTATGGCAAGTTTTCGAGTCAGGCATTATTGTGTATGCCATCGGCGGCTGGCAAGCCCCATTTGGGATCGTGCTGGTTGCTGATTTAGTGTCAGTCCTACTGGTGTTACTAACGTCATTTCTAGGTTTGGCTGTTACTGTGTACAGCTGTATGGGAGATGATGAAAAAGGGGGCTTTTTTCATCCTTTAGTACACTTTTTGGTACTGGGTGTTAACGGTGCGTTTTTAACAGGGGATTTATTCAACCTGTTTGTATTTTTTGAAGTGCTGTTAATTGCTTCCTACTCATTACTAATGCATGACGGTGATAAACACAAAACGCGATCAGCCATTCAATACGTGAGTTTAAACCTGATTGGATCGAGTGTTTTTTTGATTGCACTGGGTATTTTATATGGTGTATTAGGCACCTTGAATATTGCCGATATGGCACAAAAAGTGTCGCAGTTACAGGGCGATGACGTCTACCTTGCAAAAATTGGTGGGTTATTACTGCTGGTTGTTTTTGCGCTAAAAGGCGCATTGTTACCACTGCACTTATGGTTACCCAATACTTACGCTAGTGCAATGCCTGTGGTGGCAGCGTTATTCGCAATTATGACTAAAGTGGGTGTATACGCAATGCTGCGTGTCTATACCGTTATCTTTGGTGATGAAGCAGGGCAACTTGCACACATGGCACAACCTTGGTTGTGGGGCTTGGCCGTTGCAACTATTATAGTTGGCTCCATTGGTGTTGTTGCCGCGCAAGATTTACGCAAGCTCACTGCTAATTTAGTGATTGTATCGGTGGGGACTTTAGTCGCCTTAGTCGCATTACAAAACATTAATGCCACAGCGGCGCTGTTGTATTACTTAGTGCATTCAACCTTAGTGTGCGCGGCCTTATTTTTAGTGGCCGACCTGATTGCTCATCAGCGTGGTAAAGTTGCGGATCGTTTAGCGCCAGGACGCGGCGTAGCGCAACCATACTTATTAGGCACGTGCTTTATTATTGCTGCTTTAGCGGTAGTCGGCATGCCACCACTGTCAGGGTTTGTGGGTAAAATATGGATTTTAAAAACCACCTTAGATAGCGAAAAAGCATTGCTATTTTGGCCTGTTTACTTGCTTGCCAGCTTTGCATTATTGGTCGCATTATCTCGAGCGGGTACTACCTTGTTTTGGGAACGCAAACACCAAGACAGTGAACCGACTGAAGGAGTAAAAGCACATCCATTGCAGGTCACAGCAATAATTGCTTTATTAGTTTGTTCGCCTTTGTTAGTGATCTTTGGCGGCGCAGTAAGTGAATATATGATTGCTGCTGCTACGCAATTGCATGATATTACTGGTGGTATTAATACGGTACTTGGAGGGGGCTTATAATGCGTTTAGAATCACGTTTTCGTTGGTTACCAACACCTTTTCGCAGTGCATTATTGTTTGTCGTATGGCTGCTACTTAATAACAGCGTATCGGCAGGTCATATAGTGTTGGCTGTGATATTCGCTATTTTAATTCCTTTAGTCAGTTTTCCATTTCGCGAACCACAACCGCTTATTATTAAGCCCGGTTTAGCGCTAAAGCAGTTAATCATCGTGATGTACGACATTATTACCGCCAATATGCAAGTCGCATTGCTTATTCTTGGGCCAGTTAAAAAACTGCGTCCCGCGTTTGTAAAAGTACCAATAGAGCTCAGTCATGCTATGCCTATAACTATTTTGGCAAGCACAGTATCGCTCACACCGGGCACCGTAAGTGCAGAGGTATATCCGATACCTGAATCTCTCGCTGAGGGTGAGCAACCAACGCAGCGTTATTTGCTTATTCATGTATTAGATTTAGATGACGAACAAGCATTGATCGACACCATTAAACAACGTTACGAAGCACCTCTTAAGGAGATATTTCAATGTTAGAAACGGTCTTTTTAATTGTTTTTGCAATGATTGGTTTATCGTTACTGCTTAACTTATGGCGTTTGGTGGTAGGCCCTTCTGTACCTGACCGCATTTTAGCGCTAGATACTATGTATATTAATACCATAGCGTTAATTATTTTATACGGTATGAGTATGGGCACAGGGTTGTATTTTGAAGCTGCACTGTTAATCGCGATGCTTGGCTTTGTAAGTACAGTAGCGGTATGTAAGTACTTGTTACGTGGCGACATCATCGAATAAAGGGTAATAACATGATCAGTGAATGGATAGTTTCTATATTATTATTAATCGGTGGTGCATTTATATTAATAGGCTCGATAGGCCTTATCAAAATGCCGGACTTTTTTATGCGTCTGCATGGTCCTACAAAAGCTACAACCCTTGGCATGGCTGGAATGCTAATCGCCGCGATGATATTTTTTAGCAACACGCAAGATGGCGTTAGTGTCAAAGAATTATTGATCTCAATTTTCTTATTGATCACCGCACCGATCAGCGGTTACATGCTAATAAAATCAGCAATCCACCATAAACTAAAAGCTAAAGACGGCACCAAAGGTTTGGATAACATCGAAGACGATTAATTTTTTGAAGATTGAAGATTAATATCAGCCCGTTAAGTTACTTTAACGGGCTTTTTATTAACGGTTTTTATTTGTACACTCAAACCTATCATCAACTTCCATCACTTATAAATGCTAAAACATAAAAAACTTATTATCGCGTGCTTGCTGATATTATTGCCGTTGCTAGATAGTTTATTTATACCAACGGCTTTTGGGCTGCAATGGCATAATGCAAAAAGCATGTATTTATTCAGTGCTTATATGATGCCGATTAAATTAATATTGGTGACTATCGGTGGCTTTTTGTTAGCAAGCCACGATCATCCCCATCATGATGAGCCCCGAGTTTGGTATGCTAAATTATTTGATATCAGCTTTTTTATATTGGCAGGGATCCAATTTATTGTCCTAGCAATCATTAGTGCATTGTATCTAGTGGTTGGCACTCAAGCCGACGACTACCGGCAACAGGGGAATATTAGTGTGTATACCTCGGATGTTGGCGCGTTTGGCAAAGCAACGCATTATTTTTCTTATCAATGCACTGATAAAAATGGCTTTTATAGTTTAACACCGATAGCCACCCTCGATTGGTTAGGGTCGTTCACATTTAGTGAAAAAGCGAATACCTTAATCATCAAGCATGACGATCACAGTGGTAAAGGCGAACAAATTAAACCAATAGATATCAGTGGATTTGGCTGTAATGTGTTAAGTTTTAAACGGTAAGCTTTAAGTTGCTCTGAGCTAAATTTAATATCAGCATGATAAATTTATATTATTTGCGTTTGTAGGTTTACTGTACGAGGTTAATAAGCGAATGATTGTATTTTAGATACTAAAGGAAGCTTTTTATATGGCTAAAAAAGAGTTGATCGACCAAGATGGACAAGTCGACTTTGGTATTTTTCCAGATGGAGTAGATGACATCAATTACTTGGATTTTGACCTGCGTAGTACTATGGGTAAATCCAGAAGTACGCTTTTTAAAAAGTTAAGCTTTAATCAATTTCAATTTATTAGTTTGAGTTGCGAGCAGTTAATTATTGGTTTAGCGATCGTTGATTTAAAAATTGCGAGTCACTGTTTTGTATATGTATACGACCCACAAACGACAGAATTCGATGAAGTCAGTTTTATCAGCTTACTGGCTTTAAATACGTGTATTGATAGCACACCAAACACCGGGCAAGCGACTTTTCGAAAAGGGCGTAACAGCGTAACTATTAATACAACCGCTAAGCCGCAAATACGCTCGGTAGAGGTAAATTTAAAGTCCGGGCTGAAAATTAGTGCCTGTATTGATGAATCGATAAATTATAACCCGCTTGCGGTGTGTGTTCGTGCCGGTTTTACAGGCTTTCATTTTACCCAAAAAACTGCCGCATTACCCTGTACTGGAACACTTCAGTGGCGTGGTAACAAATATGTATTTGAAGAGCTTAAAATACTGGCAAGTGTTGATTGGAGCGCGGGTTTCATGCGTCGCGAAACCTTTTGGAACTGGGGGAGTTTAGCCTGCACATTAGCTGATGGCCGCCGCTTAGGTTTAAATTTAAGTGCGGGGGTTATTGAAACAGGTTTTACCGAAAACGCCTTGTGGCTCGATGGCACGCTTTATAAAATTGATATGGTCGATTTTCAATTTGAGCGCTATGGTAATGCTAAAGCAACGAGTAAATGGCGGCTGCGTTCAAACGACGGTATCATCAATTTATACTTCGAACCAATAGGTAAACGCCAAGATAAAACCAACTTAATTATTATCGCGACTAACTTCACTCAACACTTCGGCCGTTACTATGGTGAAATAACTCTTGCAGACGAAGTTATCACACTTAACGGCGAATGGGGATTTACCGAAGACCACTATGCGAAGTGGTAAAGAGTACTTAATACCAATCGACTTAAATATTTAACCACCCTAGCGAGCTAAATAAAGCGCTAACTGCGTTATAATTTTTTCAAGTAGAACAACTGCATGTCAAAATTTATGCCTTGTTATCACTGCATTTATCTGTAGTTATAAATGGTCAGTAACTTTACACGATTGGTATAACCTGACTATCGTTTAAAAATGAACTTAACATCTATCCCAAGATCAGCTCGTTGCCGCGTCACTAAATTCAATCGATTTGTTCAACGACTATAGTGCTTAATGCACTGTGTGATAAACCAAATCGAATCTTGTATTAGGTAAACACCGACAGCACCCAACGTGAGTAAAGTCGCGGCAGCTTGCAACAGCAAATGCTGCGACACATGCTTCGCCAGCAAGCCGTTGTTAAGGTAACTCCCCAGCAGTGAGCCAAGTCCCAAAAAAATCTCACTATAACCAAATTGCTCAGGCGTGAACCCCAGCGCTGCGAATTAAATCCGCCCAGTTGGTAATAAGAAAAAAGGGAAATGTTGTAAAGTGCCACCAACAATTACCACTGACATTTTTTAACTAACTCAAACCAAGAACGAGTAAACTTTTTAGGGGGGATTTTCTTTGGTGGTACGATAGGGACTTCGAGCTTTTTAGCAAAGTAACGGTGTACAAAGGTTTTCATTTGATCGCTTTCTAATTGCTCGTAAGCTATTTGCAATTGTGCTACGTCCTTTCGGCTAACATAATTTCCTTTAAGTTTTTTAAAACGCATTTCCAGCCACAGTAATAAAGCTTGTTTAGCCTCATTGGGAAAGGCATGGGTTAAAGTGGATGTGGGTCCGTATAATCTTTCAAAGTTTATTGTTTGATCTTGGATCAAAAATACCATTAACAGATTTAATCCTGCAGAAATTTGTCCCGCTCGCTTGTCAATAATTTGATAACGGCTTAAGGCACTACGAAAATAATGTTCAGCTTCTGGGATTTTATTCTCATCAAGTGCCAAATAGCCCAAGTTACTTTCTATCATGGCGACAACGTTAGGGAGGTTTAAACGCACCGTGAAATTATAGCTTTCGGCATATAGGTTACGCGCTTCGTCATTGTTATTTTGCCATAGCGACCAGTGCCATACTGTTGGTAAGCGTCAAGCGTTGACGATCATTTTCAGCGTATTTATAACCACATTGAAAACTTAGTTGGGCATCGTCTAAATACTCTGCATAGCGTAGCCAAATACCTAACGCACTCATAATAGACGTTATTCTCTTTTTGAAATAAGGGGCTTGCTGCTGACTAAATATCGCATCTACAGACTGATGAAGGCGGTCAAATTGGCTGGTCGGAACGGCTGCTCGGGCGTTAATAAGATGCCAACGAATAAATAACTCAGGTAAAACTTTATCGATATCGTCAAGATTTTCAAGAATAATAATAGATTGCGCTGGGTTGACCACAAGGTAGTCTTCAGCTTCGTTTAACTTATTTTCAAAAGTGCTTAGTTCAGTAGCAAAAGCTTGCTGAAAACCAAGTAACAGGAACCAATATATAACGAAAAGCCGTAACAACTTGATCTCAATTACTTAATGATGTAATTGATAATTATAGTTGCCGCAGTCATACAAATCAAAGCTAATAAACCAGAATAACTTCTTAGCTATCAAGTATGTTGTATTTAAAGGTGATATTTATCATAAAAGAGAAAATAACACAGATAGAAAAAGCCCTAGATCTATATAGATTTAGGGCTTTCATTTATTTATTGTTAATGTCAATCAGCTTATCGGTTAGAACTTTTCAGCTCTCTATTATTCGTCTATCGATCTCAATAATGCATTAATCCCTACTTTTTCGCGGGTTTGCTGATCTACTTTTTTCACGATAATTGCAGCGTACAAGCTGTGAGTACCGTCTTTTGATGGCAGTGCGCCTGGAACAACCACAGCACCTGCTGGTACGCGGCCGTAGTGGATCTCGCCAGTTTCGCGGTCGTAAATGCGAGTACTTTGGCTGATGTAAACACCCATTGAAATAACAGCGCCTTCTTCAACGATCACGCCTTCTACAATTTCAGAGCGTGCACCAATAAAACAGTTATCTTCAATGATAGTAGGATTGGCTTGTAATGGCTCTAAAACGCCACCTATGCCAACACCTCCTGACAAGTGTACGTTCTTACCAATTTGTGCACACGAGCCTACAGTGGCCCATGTATCAACCATAGTGCCATCATCAACGTAAGCACCAATGTTTACATATGATGGCATCAATACTACATTTTTACCGACAAAGCTGCCTTTACGGGCAACAGCGTTTGGTACAACGCGCATGCCACCTTGCTGAAATTGCTCCGGTGTATAGTCGCTAAATTTAAGTGGTACTTTGTCATAAAACTGGTTTACGCCGTCGTTCATTGGTTGATTGTCACGAATACGAAACGACAGTAACACGGCTTTTTTTAGCCATTGATGGACAACCCACTCACCACTGATTTTTTCAGCAACGCGTGCGGCACCACTATCAAGTAGCTCAAGTACATCGATTATGGCTTGTTTTACATCACTAGGTACTGTGCTCGGGCTGATGCTATCACGGTTATCCCAGGCGTTTTCAATGGTGGTTTTTAAATCTGACATAAGATCCTCTTATTCGGTTTCTGCGTTGAGTTTTTTACGCAATGCTTGATGAATTTTTGCTTGTTCTTCGTCGGTAAGAGCTTGGTATTCGTTATTCGATACCACGAAGAAATCTTCTGCACGTTCACCTACGGTGGTGATCCGCGCGGCGTGTATATGTAATAAATGGGCTTGAAACACTTCGGCAATTTTGGTTAATAAGCCAGGAATATCTACCGCTTGAATTTCGATTAAGCTGCGGTCTTTACGCGGGTGAGGGCGCAGGATAATTTTTGGTTTAATATTAAAATCTTTAAAGCGTTGTGAGCGATTCTTTTTAAAGCGAATTTTCTTTTTCGGATCAGCAAGCGCTTGATCAAGGCCGCGTTTGATTGACTGCGCTTGAGCGCTGGCAATCGGGTCGCCACTGACTTCAAGTACTACAAAGCTAAACAGCACATAGCCGTCGCGAGTGGTGAGCACTTGAGCATGTTGAATTTGCGCTTTTTTAGAGCCGATCACACTTACTAAACGGGCAAATAAACCGCCGGAGTAGGGGCTATAAACAAAAATCTGTGTACCGCCGTGCATGGCTGTATTTGATACCGCAACACTGGGTTGGCTTAAATCAACGCAGTTTAGTAAATGTTCGGTGTGCCATGATAGTTGTTGTTCACTAAAGGCCGTAAAGTAATTTGCTTTAAAACGGCTCCAAATTAAATCAATCTGATTTTCATCATAGCCATTGTTGATTAACCGTTGTTTGGCTTGATGCTTTTTATCGCGAATTTGGTCGCGCTGATCCATAGGATTTTCAAGGCCTAACCGTAACGCCCTTTGAGTATGCAGGTAAAGCTCACGCAACAAGGTGTTTTTCCAATCATTCCACAAGTTGTCGTTAGTGGCGCGAATATCTGCGACGGTTAAGCAGTATAGGTAATCAAGTTGTCGTTCGGTTTTAACTCGAGTAGCAAAGTCTTTGATCACATCTGGGTCATTAATATCTTTGCGCTGTGCAGTTACAGACATAAGTAAATGGTTACTAACTAGCCAAGCAATCAATTTGCCATCGGAAGTTGAAAAACGATGTAATTTGGCAAAAGCAATGGCATCAACAGCACCGAGTTCTGAGTGATCGCCGCCACGGCCTTTGGCAATGTCATGGAAGATGCCTGCTAAATACAGTAGCTCGGGCTTGTCCATGCGGGTGACTATTTCACAACAAATAGGAAACTCACTGACGTTTGCTTTATCAAAATATTGATAAATGTTATTGATCAACTTATGAGTATGTTCATCCACAGTATAAGCGTGAAATAAGTCAAATTGCATCTGTCCAAAAATGTTTCGCCACTGGGGTAAATAAGCGGCAAGCATGCCGTGCTTGTGCATTAAAGTAAATGCACGGCCCATGCCGTTAGGGTGTTTAATTAGCCGTAAAAAGGCTTCACGACAGGCGGCATAATCTTGCAAATCTCCTAACAGACGACGGCGCACTTGGCGGATGGTACGGATAGTACTTGGGTAAATATGGGTAATTTCAGGGTTATCGGCAATGTGTTCGAACAATACAAATAGTTGATCACGGCGAAAGAACACGGACGGATTTTTTACCCTAATTTGATGGCCAACACGTTCGAAATTACGATCGAGTTCAACCACTGCTTGTTCGTTACTTTCCGGTAAAATGCTTTGTTCAAAATATGATAACAACATTTGATTTAGCTCACGGACCCGGCTCATGATCCTAAATAATCGCTTCATCATCCGCTCAACTGAGGCTTTACCATCGCTACCAAAGCCAAGTAAATCAGCAGCCAGTGGTTGATGATCAAATAACAACCGGTTCTCAGAGCGTCCAGCCGCTAAATGCAGCGCAAAACGGATATTCCAGAGATTTTCTAAACACTCCAACAGCTCTTGGTATTCTTCATGAGTGAGATAGCCGTGGCTAATAAGCTCTTGTAAGGTTTCGGCTCTAAAATGTTTTTTAGCAACCCAAATGATGGTTTGCAGATCTCGCAGGCCACCGGGATTTTCTTTGATATTTGGTTCGAGGTTGTATGCTGTACCGTGACATTTTTTATGACGCAGTTGTTGCTCATGTACTTTTGCTAAAAAGAATTCGTCAGAGTGCCATACAGGCGTATCAAGAATATGCTCTTTGAGTTTTTCATATTCAATGTGATTACCGAACAGTAGTCGACTTTCAAGCAAGCTAGTGGCAAAAGTTACGTCGGCACGTTTTTGCTCAATCGCTTGCTCAATGGTACGCACACTGTGGCCAATTTCTAAATTAAGATCCCATAGCATGGTCACAAATTGGCCGATTTTTTCACACACTGCATCACTAGGTTGCTCAGTAACTAGCAGTAAAAAATCGATATCTGAATAGGGGTGCAGCTCACCGCGGCCGTAACCGCCAACGGCGATCAAGGCTAAATCTGGCTCATGGGCTAAATCATAAACATGAAACAGTTTAATCAGTAAGCGGTCGATAAACTCAGCCCGGGCATTAATCAAATTACCGACTGGCTGTTTTGAAAACTCGTTTTGTAACCATTTATAAAAATAAGTAGAACAATCGCGGTAATCGGTTAATTGCTCAGCATCGCTGAGCAATTTTTTAACTTTATTGGGTAATGCCACCTAGGCTCCGTATTATCTTAATAGCAGAAACAATTAGTAATGACCGTTTTTACACTAAATTAGCAAAAAATGCGAGAAATGAACACATTGTAATTATAACAAATTCTTGAGTAAAAAGTTGCAACGTTAACTAATTTAAAGAAGGCAGATTACGATAGAAGATAAATTTTAATTGCAGAATTAATTTGTTCCTATTACAGGGCAAGATCACGAACTTTACCTTGACTTAAAAGTATGATCTTATACTCCTTTTTAAGGAGCCCCCATGCCTGATATTCAACTATTTAAATATTTCGAATCAATTGACGACCCTCGCCAGCAG
>NZ_JACJEW010000063.1:0-22179 GCF_014164315.1 Pseudoalteromonas sp. SG44-1 | reverse complement strand
CTAGAACCTAGAACCTAGAACCTAGAACCTAGAACCTAGAACCTAAAAATTATAATGCGGCACTAGCTCAGTTGCCAGAACGTTTTACCGCGACTTGTCGCGCACCAACGGACAAATTACTGACTATTTTGAAATGCGGCACTAGCTCAGTTGGTAGAGCGCGACCTTGCCAAGGTCGAGGTCACGAGTTCGAGCCTCGTGTGCCGCTCCAATTTCTAACCAAAGAAATTGGAGTAATTTTAAAGTGAAAAATATTATGCGGTACTAGCTCAGTTGGTAGAGCGCGACCTTGCCAAGGTCGAGGTCACGAGTTCGAGCCTCGTGTACCGCTCCAATCTCTTAAAAATGAATACCCACCCAAATTTGATTGACAAGCAGTTATTGCTTAAAGCACATATCCAATTTATTTGGTACTTCAATTTAAATTAAATAGTTTTATTTAAACTTGCCCTTGCAGCGTTGCAATAATACGTCTTGCGCCGCCATGATCACGATGTTCGCCTAAGTAGATCCCTTGCCATGTACCAAGCTGTAAACGTCCTTGGCTAATTGGAATCGTTAGTTCGCAGCCTAAGGTACTCGTTTTTATATGCGCAGGCATATCATCATCACCTTCGTAATCATGACGATAATAAGGTTGGCGCTCGGGAACAAATTTATTGAAGTGACTTTCCATATCCATACGTACTGTCGGATCGGCACTTTCATTAATCGTTAAGCTGGCTGAAGTATGCTGTATGAAAAGGTGTAATAAGCCAATTTGGTAATCGGAAATCTCAGGGAGTTGGCTGAGTATTTCGCTATCAATAATATGAAAGCCTCGAGAGCGAGGCTTTAAAAGTAGTTGTTTTTGCAACCAGCTCATATTTTATCGAAACTAACTTCAATATTGGCATTACCGGCATCAGAGGTAAATGGGATTAATATTTTTGCCCCTTCACTTTTATGAGTTATGGTATGGCCTTTACCAGACACAACGATTGGTGTAGCCATATTAAAGTCATAGCCTTTTTCACCAAGTAGATTTTTTGCCCCACCAGTGACCATATTGGTAATTTCACCAACCATATCGGTTACTTCTTCATTGATCGAATCAGGGCGTTCACCTAGCATTCTTTCCATAATAGTCAAGGCAAGGCTCTCATCAAAAGTGATCGAAAATGAACCTTTAGTTTGCGGTCCTACCATGCCAATTAATCCCGAAACGTCGCCACAGGCAACTTCATCTTTTTTTATTTTCGGCTTACCCGGTTTTAGTTCGGTTTGCGCCATTGTGCTGAGCACATTTAATAAAGATGATAAAAAAGGATTGATGAACTCTACATTCATTATTGTTTATCCCTCGAATTTAGCAGTTTAACTGCGGTTATACGTTAAAGTGTAGTGAGTTATTTTAGCTCTGCACTTAATTATTCTTTACAATTTCCACATCTACCATGGGCTTCAATAGTTTGCCCCGATACGACGAAACCACTCTCAGCAGCAAGACTATTAAGTTCATGCGAAATCACGCTAGAGTGCAGCTCTTTGACAAAACCACAACTGTCGCATATCAACAGTTGTACAGGGTGGATATGATCAAAATGATGACACAACATAAATGCGTTAGTACTTTCAATTTTGTGAATAAAACCTAATTCAGCTAAAAAGTCTAAGGCACGGTAAATTGTGGCTGGTTTTGCTCCTGATTCAGTGAGTTTTAGTTGCTCTAATAAATCATAAGCGCCCACTCCGCCTTGCGCACTTGCTAATAGGCGAAATACTTTTTCACGAATTGGAGTGAATCGCGCACCGCGATTGTCACACACTTGTTTGGCTTTACTAACGAGTGATTCTATTTTCATCTTCTCTTATCCTTACGCTACCGTGTTATACTAACATACTGTATTGTAGTTGCAGCGTTTTTATTAGACAGTTTTATTCTAGGAAGGCTAACAATGAATGAATTATTAGCGGTATTTATTTTCTTTTTTGCGGTTATCGATCCAATCGGTACTGTGCCTGTTTTTATAGCCTTAACACGCGGAGATAGTGACAAATTCAAACGTAAAGTCGCGTTGAAAGCTGTTCTGGTGTCTGCTGGGGTATTATTGTTTTTTGTTGTCGCTGGGGAGCTGCTTTTAAATGCTATTAATATCCCCTTGTCAGCGTTTCAAATCGCAGGTGGTATCGTGTTATTGCTGTTCGCTTTGTCGATGATTTTTGGTGAAAGTAAACCAGAAATGGAAATTAAAAGTGTACGTGATAGCACTGAAACGGCCATTTTCCCTTTAGCTATCCCATCAATCGCCAGTCCAGGCGCGATGCTTGGCGCTGTTTTGATGACTCGTAATACTGAATACACGTGGGTTGAGCAGTTAATTACTTCATCAATGATGTTAGCTGTTCTTACTGTGGTACTTGTGCTTTTACTGTTGGCAACCCATGTTCACAAATTAATTGGTGATAGCGGTGCGAGTATCGTTAGCCGGATCATGGGTTTGATCCTTTCATCAGTTGCCGTGACAAATATACTCGACGGGATAGCCCATTATTTTGGCTTACAAGTATTCATATAAAGGCTGTGTAGCGCTGTTAAAAAACTATTGTCATATAAAATTTTGAATTATTGCTTAGAATTATCTAGATTAAATATAACGTAATAAAATTTAAGGAATGAAAAATGTTATTAAAAAAGATTATTTTATGCGGTTTTCTCGCTTTAGGATTAACGGCTTGCGTTGAACCGCCTCCAAGCGAAATGAAGGTTATTCAAGTTACTGACTATGATTTTAGTCATAATGACAATCATGCCGTTACCGTATATTTCGGTCATACGGGAGGAGATCATTACACCGTTACTTTATTACGAGACGAAATTAAAGAGGGAGTGTTTATTGAATCTTCCGCTAAAAATGCGCCTAATTTAGTGTTTGATGCCAGTTGGGCTGGTGAATATTATGTGCAGTCAGCTAAGCATGATACTCATTCATCTTTAAAAATACTTGAGCTAAATAGCGAAGCTAAAGTTGCTAAATTTGAAGTCGCAGCACGTTTGGTTAACCCCAAGCAAAAAAATGATTATATAAGCTTAGAAAAAACCACTATTACAGTGCAAGGCCAGCAATTTGATAATCTAACAAAATCGTTTTAAGTATATTATCTAAAGCGCAGCATACATTTTTGTTGCTGCGTTAAACAACTCAATCTCTGCTACCGACAAACAACAACTTGCTTACGATTGAAGCTCGGCTTTGATTTGTGTAAAATATAGCGCCTTCCAATGAGGGAATAACCCTTATACTTATATATCATCTGAGGATTTTACTTTGAATAGACGTTTTTCTGTGGCACCCATGCTCGATTGGACAGACCGCCATTGCCGTACTTTTCATCGTAAAATGACCAAGCATGCGGTGCTTTACACCGAAATGGTAACAACCGGTGCAATTTTATTTGGGCGTGGTGATTATCTACACTTTAATACACATGAAAACCCCGTTGCTTTGCAATTAGGTGGCTCTGATCCTGAAGCTTTGGCAAAGTGTGCAAAACTGGCTGCTGAACGTGGTTATGATGAAGTAAACCTAAATGTTGGTTGCCCTTCGGATCGAGTGCAAAATGGCCGCTTTGGTGCGTGTTTAATGGGCGAGCCGCAGCTTGTTGCTGATTGTATTGCAGCAATGAAGGCGGAGGTTACTATTCCTGTTACGGTGAAAACACGCATTGGTATTGATGAGCAGGATTCATATGAGTTTTTATGTGCGCTGATCGAAGCGAGTCATAAGGTTGGCTGTGATGACTTTATTATTCACGCCCGTAAAGCATGGCTAAAGGGATTAAGTCCGAAAGAAAACCGTGAAGTTCCACCACTTGATTATCCGCGTGTTTATCAACTGAAGAAAGATTACCCACAGCTTGATTTAAGCTTAAATGGTGGGGTTAATACCATCGCTGATAGTCTTGCTCATTTAGCGCATCTTGATGGCGTTATGATCGGTCGTGAAGCGTATAGTAATCCATTTATATTAAGTGAAGTGGACGAGAAAATTTACGGTGATACTGCGTGTACATTATCGCGTCATGACGTGGTGCGTTCAATGTATGGTTATATTGAAGATGAAATGCGCCAAGGCGCTAACTTTTGGCATATAGCTCGCCATATGTTGGGTATTTTCCAAGGCCAACCAGGGGCGCGAGGATTTAGACGTCATTTATCTGAAAACGGCCATGGTAAGCAAGCCGATTTATCAGTGATGGATAAAGCATTAAGTTTTGTGCCTGAATAGCTGAAATTTTAATCTTGAAAGCCACTTTTTAGTGGCTTTTTTTGATCCTAAAATTTAGTCAAAATATCACTTTTTTAGTTAATTTAACGTATTTTAATTCTGCTAAACGTCACTTTTAAATTGATGTTATCTTTCTATCCTATTGTTATTTATTGTTTTAGTTGTTTTTCTAACGACATGGCATAAGTCTTGGAATCTCCTAGGTGTAATCACCCATAATCAACAGGAGAAAATCATGGGCCTAATGAATCGTGTTAATGATCTAATTCAATCAAACTTGGTCACTGTGCTTGATAAGGCAGAGGATCCAGCAAAACTACTTAATTTACTTATTATCGAGATGCAACAAGCTCTGAATGAGTGCCGTACTACTGCTGCAGCGATTTTGTGTGAAGAAAAAGCATTGAAACGCCAGCAAAGCGATAAGTTAACATCCATAGCACAATGGCAAGAAAAAGCCGAAATAGCCGTCAGTAAAGGCCGAGATGATTTAGCCACAGCCGCATTAAAAGAAAAGCAGCGTGTAGCCGCTGATATGGCAGCTGTTGAACCTGAGCTCGTTAAATTAACCGATTCATTGGCCAAGTTAGCTGACGATGCACAGCGTTTACAAGACAAACTTAGTGCTGCCAAAGCAAAGCGGCAGAGCTTAACTCAGGTGCATAGTGTTTTAAATGCACGAGTACGAGTTAATCAGCAGTTACATAGCGATAAAGTGGCACATGCACTGTCGCGTTTTGATGTGATTGAGCGCCGAGTTGAGTCAATTGAATCACAAGTGGAAGCATACGAAATGGCTGCAGCTAATCAATCAGACACGGCAACGCAAATTGATGCGCTTGTAAAAGACGAAGCCTTGGATAAAGAGCTTGCAGCACTTAAAGCTAAAGTAAAACAGTCGGCTTAGGAGTTATAAAAATGAATACATTTAATAACAATACTCAATGGTGTAAAGATCCATTAAATAAAAAAATATCGGGAGTATGTAGTGGCTTAGCGCGTCGGTTTGACTTTCCGATTTGGGCAACTCGATTAGCAACTATTGTACTGTTTATTCAGTTCCCACTGTTTATTGGTGCGGGTTATTTAATTGCACATTGTTGTTTAGACAACAAGGTTTATTAGGAGAGCGCCATGAAAATTATTGCACTGTGTCTACTAGCAGCATTGTTTATCGCTTCTAGTCCATTTGAGATAATGCAGTTTGACTCATGGCAGCTCCCTTTGTGGATTGCTGACTTGAGTTGGGTTGGCATTGAACTATTTGGTGCATTAGTCGCTGTGGTGGTCGTTATTGCCATTATTGCGCTGGTTAGTGTTGGTTTGATTGGCGCAGGTCTAATAATAGGAGTCGGCGTGATGCTGGCTTTGTTGTTTGGTTCTGTGATGATCGCATGGCCGCTACTGCTGATTGTTTTTCTGTGTTGGTTAGTCGCGGATAATAAAAAGGTGGCATAGCTTGCCACACAGAGGTTACCTTAAATGCTAATTTAGCTGACTATTTTTTCGCAAATATGCTAAATTTAGCACTTAAAGTGATTATTATAACAAGGATCGAAATGACTCTTAAGCCATTACTAACTATCTTCACAGCGGCTTTTTTAGCTGTAGGCCTATACTCTCCTGTGCTATTTGCCCATGCAGAGCATCAACATGATACAGCAAGTGATATTGTAGTTAGCAATGCCCAAGTAAGGATTTTTTTACCTGGCAGTCAATCCAGTGTTGGTTATTTAACGCTTGTTAATCATGGTGATGCAGCAGTGACATTAACTAAGGCTAGCCTTGAGGGCTTAGGACGAGTTGAAGTACATGAACATCAGCATGTTAATGGTATGATGAAAATGCAAAAAGTAGATGGGTTAGAGATCAAAGCACATCAACAGCTAGATTTTAAGCCAGGTAGTTATCATTTAATGGTTTTTGAACCAAAAGAGCCGTTAAAAATAGGGCAAGAACTCAAACTCACGCTATATTTTAGCAATGGAGATCGTGTATTTACTCAAGCTACCGTGGTTTCATTAGAAAGCCAAGTTGAGCAAGTATCACTATCTGAACAGCACCATACACATCACTAGGAGATTAAATGTCACAACATAAAGGGAAAATTATAGCAGGGCTAATATTAGTTTTTATTTTATTTTATGCCGTATCTGTGTATTGGAGTGTTGAGCCAAGCCGCGTAAATGTGATCACGCAAGCTAAACAGGATGCGCAGCAGCGTGGCGAAAAACTAGTAACAGGTTACACAACAACTACGGCTTTGATTAATGTTGCCAGCACATTATTGAATAAACCTGGTGGCTATTTATCAAATGATGTAATACCTCCGAGTATTCTTATGGATAATATGCCTGCTTGGGAATATGGCGCATTAGAAATGACGCGCGATTTGGCGCTATCAATGCGTAAAGACTTTAGCCGTTCTCAGTCGCAATCGACCGAACATGAAGCTCTAAAAAAAGCCCAGCCCCAATTTAATATTAGTTCAGAAGCATGGGCGTGGCCAAGTGCCGAGAGTGAATACCAAAAAGGCATTGATTTATTAATCGTGTATCGTACTCAAATAGCTGACCAAAACAGTCGTGACAGTCAGTTTTACGCGCGGGCAGACAACCTACGAGGCTGGTTAAAAGAAGCCGAAAAACGCCTTGGTAGTTTAAGTCAGCGGTTAAGTGCCAGCGTTGGTCAAGATCGGTTAAATACTGATTTAGCTGGTGACAAAGAAGCACACCAAGCGACTTATGCACCATTACAAAATCAGATAAAAACCTCTTGGTGGGAAATTGATGATGTGTTTTATGAATCACGCGGTGCAACTTGGGCTTTATTACATTTTTTGCAAGCGGTAGAATATGACTTTGCTGATGTATTAGAGAAAAAGAATGCACGTGTGAGCTTACAACAAATTATACGTGAGCTTGAAGCAACCCAAGAGACTGTTTGGAGTCCGGTGATTTTAAATGGTAATGGTTTTGGTTTTGTTGCTAATCACTCATTAGTAATGGCAAATTATATTTCACGAGCCAATGCGGCTCTTATTGAACTTAGCGAACTTTTAGCGCAAGGATAACACATGAAAAAGTACTGTTTAGCCGCTGCCCTTTCGATGGCATTTTTGGCTCCAGCGGCTCACGCTGACACTCTATTAGGTTTATATGTTGGTGTTGATGGCTGGCAATCTGATAATTCAGGTAGCTTTTCTGATAGCGGTAATATGCAAGACTTTAATTTTGAAGATGAAACCTTCATTAGCTACTACGCAGCGCTTGAGCATCCAATTCCATTAGTGCCAAATATTAAGTTAAAGTATACCGAGCTTGAGTTAAATGGCTCAACCTTGCTTAATGAGACGTTTGAGTTTGGTGGCACTTCATTTACAACCAATACCACTGCAACTACGGTCAGCGACTTATCACACATTGATTATATTTTATATTATGAGATATTTGATAATGACTTGTTGTCTATCGACTTAGGTGTAAATGCTAAGCAGTTTGATGGCGATATTGTTGTTACCGGTACTGCCAATGGCACAACAACAACAGAAACTGTGGATTTTTCTGGTTTTGTACCATTAGTGTATGGTCGTGCTGAAGTAGGCTTACCGTTAACGGGTTTAAGCGTCTTCTTTGAAGGCAGCTTACTTGCTATCGATGATAGCAAAGTACAAGACTACCAAGCGGGTATTGCATGGGCTTTGCTTGATAACTTAGCGGTAGATTTAGATATCAAAGCGGGTTACCGTAAAATGACGCTAGAGCTTGATGATATTGATAATCTATATACTAATATTGATGCATCAGGTCCATTTGCCGGCATACAAATTCACTTCTAATTTGTGTGCTTTGGCGTGGTACCGTTATTTAATTGCGTGCCACGCTACTTCAAACTCTTCTTCAAGTGCACTGTTTAACAAGTGCTTATAGGCCTTATTAACTGGCGTGTTAATCAATTTTCTAAGTTCATCACCCGTTTGCGTAAATTTATAGTAACTGAGCACTAGATCGTTATTTTTTGGTTTGAGTGCAACCCGTTGGGTTAAAAATGTCAGATTCATTTCTTGGCCCGCCTTAAGTGCTGCGGATTCAATTTCTTTACGGTAGATTAGGCCGATATCCATCAAAGTTAATACATCAGGAAAGCTGATCCCAGCTTTACCTAAGTTAAACGACACTTTATTGCCTTTGCGTAGCAAATCAAATAGCGAAGGTTTTTTATAAAAGCCTAATAAAATTAAATGGCTATTATCTTTTTCATTATAGCCACAAATCGCGGTACATTTTTGTAGTGCATCCGCTTCGCGCTGGGTCATTTGCTTAAGTGTTTGTAAGCTTTTAATTGAAAATGTTCCCGGTGATACCGTTTCTCCCGCTAAAATTTTTGCCCACAGCTTTTGCATTGATTCGTTTGAAGTATCTTCACATAGTGCAATAAAGCGTTCGACCCAATCACTGTCAGGTTGCCCTTTACTAGTTACGTCAGGGCAAAAATCCATTGCCATGGCCATAATCGCTTCAATATTGTGTTGTTGTTTGATAAGGAGCAATTGTTGGCGATGTTGGGCTCTATTGAGTGTTGAGTTATCACTATTGACTTGATAGGGCAGTTTACTTTGCCCTTGTGGGCCATAACTATCATCACTGGTACTGGTAAGGCGAGTCGAACTGGTTTTACTCATCGAGTAACCTAGCTTAGTTTCAATTATATGAGCAAGGTTAATTTTTGCTTGGGCTGTTTGAATCGTCATCGATCTTCTCGCTGTGTGGGGCTATTTGCAGCTGTGCAGTAGTTTTTAAATTATTAAGTCCAAGTTTCACCGTATTTGCCAAAATATATTGGCTAAATAGCGCCAAGTAACCACCTAAAATTGAAGTAGTAACTTCGCCATCTAGTGAGCATGTCACTTGATTACCATTAGCTAGTGGTGAAAAAGAGACCACACCTGTAACAATATGCTCTTCATTAAAGAGAATATTAAAATTGATTTTAGTGCTGCTTATATTGGTAATCGTCATTTCACCAAATCCCCAGCTACTTTGCCAAAATTGATGAGCACCAACGCCAGAGCTCGGCTCTCCAAGCGTGAAAACAATACTCGGATCTACTTTTTGCCAAGGTGACCAGCTAGACCACTTGGTAAAATCACTAAGTAACGGGGTGATATCTGTTTGCGGAGCATGAATTTCAATGCTCTTTTGTACTTGGTATTGCTGTGGCAATAGCAGCCCAATTACCAAAAGAATTAAAGTAATCAGAAAAATAAATTTAGTAATTCTGGGTAAAATATTAATGGCTGTTCCTTAAATTATAAATTCCACTGTCGCACAGCAAGCTGCAGAATATCGACTATAATCTGTAAATCAATATTCATTAATCATCGACATTAATACTGTATCATAAGTTAAATAGTGATAACTTATTAGTCAATAACTGAATTGTCTCAATATTAAATGATGGCGCGTAATATTTGAATTTAAAGGATTTGGAATGACGTCAGAACACAATGATTTTTTGTTTTTTAACCATGAAGATGAGCCTCATGAAGAGGTTGTGCCCAAAGATTACTGGGATGTTCTGATTGTTGATGACGATCCTGAAATTCACACTGTAACAGAACTAGCACTCTCAGGCGTCGAGTTTTGGGGAAGAACACTGCGTTTTCATCATGCTTATTCTGGCGCTGAAGCAGTTGAAGTGTTAGCTAATACTAATAATGTGTCGGTATTACTGTTAGATGTAGTCATGGAATCCGATGATGCGGGTTTAAAAGTAGTTAAAGAGGTACGTGATACGCTGAAAAATCATAACGTACGAATTATCTTACGAACGGGTCAGCCTGGATATGCGCCTGAAGAACAGGTGATCCGAGAATATGATATCAATGATTATAAAACTAAAACCGAACTTACCCGCAGTAAGCTAGTTACCTCGTTAGTTACAGCTATTCGCTCATACGAACAAGTTTGCCAACTTGAATATCAAAGCAAAGCGTTAAATAATATTCTGTTAGCCTCAAAGGCAATTTTAGGTTTTACCGACATTAAAGCATTTACTATGGCGGTGATTAAGCAGCTCTCGGTAATTTTAGATTGTGCGCCAAGGGGGGTTGTGTGTGGCAGTCTGGATGATAGTTATCAAGTTCAAGTGTTGGGTGGTTGCGCTGAGTTTAGTGCTTTTATTGGCCAAGGTGTAGAACAACTTGATGATGGGCGGATTATTTTGCAAGTGCAAAATTGTTTTGAGTTTGGCGAACATCAGCACACTGAGCACGACACTACGTTTTTATTGAAAAGTAAAAATCGTCAGGCTGCTATTTACTTAGAGTACGTTAGCCAACCAAGCTTAACACAATTGCAATTTGCTGAAATTTTCTTAACAAACGTCAGTGTAGGCTTAGATAACGTCAGACTTTTTAATAAACTCAGAGATGCAGCCTACAAAGATGTGTTAACAGGTCTTGCCAATAGAACTGATTTTATTGAACAAATTGAAAAGTATCATCGATTAAATAGTAACGAGTATCTATTTATTCTAATTGATGTCGCTCATTTTTCAGACATCAACAATGGTCTGGGTCAAGAAGTGGGTAATCACTTACTTACATCAATCGTTGAGCGACTCAAACAAGAATACCCAAACGCTAAATTACTGTCACGGATTGGTGCAGATGTATTTGGTTTTTTAATTGAGCGCGATGGATTTGATCTAAACGAATTAAGTGAAAATTTAAGCTTACCGTTTGCAGCAGCAGAGCATCTGTTACCGGTTAATTTTAAAATTGGTTTGTGCGAGCAACTGGACTTTCAAACCACCGGTATTGAAACACTTAAGCTTGCGTATATTGCACTCAATCACGCTAAAAAAGGTAATCAGGGGAATGCTGTTTGTTATACACCCGATATGGAAGAGCAAATGGCTTGGCGATTAGGGATTATTCGCCAGCTTCGCCAAGACTTTGAAAATAATAAATTGGAAGTATGGTATCAACCGCAATTGGCGTTTAGTGATTTGTCATTAAAAGGCTGTGAAGCATTACTACGTTGGCCATCGGGACAAGGTAACTATATTTCTCCTGCGATTTTTGTACCACTTGCTGAAGATGCCGGGCTAATTGTTGAGATTGGTCAATGGGTATTGGAGCAGGCTTGTCAGCAGCAAAAACGTCTTGAGGTTCAAGGTGTTGAAATTTGTATTGCGGTCAATGTGTCGGTACCGCAATTTAAGGTAAAAGGCTACGCACAACAAGTCAAAGATACTTTGCGAAAATATCAGGTAAACCCAAAAAATATTGAATTAGAAGTTACCGAAAGTGTGGTGATGGATGATCTCTCGATGGTGATTGAAACACTGCAAGATCTAAAAGAGTTTGGTATTGAAGTGGCGATAGATGATTTTGGTACTGGTTTTTCATCACTGAGTTATTTGCAAAAGTTACCGTTGGATAGGTTGAAAATAGATCGTGCATTTGTCAAAGACTTACCCGAAAAAGACAGCGGCGCAATTGCCAAGCTGGTTATAGCTCTTGGCGCGCAGCTCGGATTAAAAACGATTGCAGAAGGTGTTGAAACACAAGCACAAGCTGATTTTCTTAAGCAATTGGGTTGTGATGAAGTGCAAGGTTTTATGTACGCTAAACCGATGCCTGAAGTTGAGCTTATTCAATATATTGAAAGTAAAAAATAATATTATGTTTGATGCCAGTGTAAATAGCTAATATCGCTTGGTGATTAATTCGGGTATACTCTGCGACCTTTTTTAAAGCAATTGGTTACTTTATATGAGCGCACTTAAAGCCAAGCGAGCGTTATTCTCATACCCTAAATATTGGGCTGAGTGTTACGGCACAGCACCATTTTTACCAACTACACGCGAAGAGATGGATGCCCTTGGCTGGGATAGCTGCGATATCATCATTATCAGTGGTGATGCTTATGTAGATCACCCCAGCTTTGGTATGGCGGTAATTGGTCGTGTACTTGAAGCACAAGGTTTTAGGGTCGGTATTATCGCTCAGCCAGAATGGGATTCGAAAGATGCCTTTATGGCTCTTGGTAAGCCTAACTTATTTTTTGGTGTGACTGCCGGTAACATGGACTCGATGATCAACCGCTATACGGCTGAAAAGCGTATGCGCCATGATGATGCCTACACGCCCGGTAATGTGGGTGGCAAGCGTCCTGATCGTGCGGTGATGATTTACTCACAACGATGCCGCGAAGCCTACAAAGGTGTGCCAATTGTAATAGGTGGTATCGAAGCCAGCTTACGTCGAATTGCCCATTATGATTACTGGCAAGAAAAAGTTCGCCGTAGTATTTTATTTGATGCCAAAGCCGATATTCTTATTTACGGTAATGCTGAGCGACCATTAATAGAAGTTGCTCATCGTATTGCCGCCGGCGAAACGATGGATACCATTCAAGATATCCGTGGTACGGCGGTTATTCGTAAAGAGCCATTACCGGGCTGGCGTGGTAGTGATTCCACCGCGATTGATAAAATTGGTAAAATTGACCCAATTCCAAACCCATATGGTGCGGATGATGTGGGTTGTAGCAAAAGCGAATTTAAAAAAGCGGGTATTGATTTACAAGCTGAAGCGGCAAAACCAATTACCATTCAGCCAGCGCGTCCTAAACCTTGGGAAAAAACCTACGTTAAGCTACCTGCGTTTGAGCAAGTGAGTGTTAATAAACCACTGTACGCTCATGCATCACGTATTTTACATCAAGAAACGAACCCAGGTTGTGCTCGAGCGTTATTCCAACGCCATGGCGATCGCTCTATTTGGGTTAACCCACCTGCGTATCCGCTTGAAACACATGAAATGGATGCGGTGTTTGGATTGCCTTATCAGCGTGTTCCGCATCCAAGTTATGGTACTGCAAAAATCCCCGCTTACGACATGATCAAAACCTCAGTTAATATTATGCGAGGTTGTTTTGGTGGCTGTAGTTTCTGTTCAATTACTGAGCATGAAGGACGGATCATTCAAAGTCGTTCACAAGAATCGATTATTGAAGAAATCGAACAAATTCGTGACAAAGTACCAGGGTTTACTGGGGTTATTTCGGACCTTGGTGGGCCAACTGCTAACATGTATAAACTGCGTTGTAAGAGCAAAAAAGCTGAGAGTACCTGCCGACGTTTATCATGTGTATATCCTGATATTTGTAAGCATATGGATACCGACCATACACCGACTATCGAGTTGTATAAAAAGGCCCGTGAAGTTAAGGGGATTAAAAAAATCCTAATAGCCTCTGGTGTTCGCTACGATTTAGCTGTGCAAGACCCTCGTTACGTCAAAGAACTTGTAACCCATCATGTTGGTGGTTATTTAAAGATAGCGCCTGAGCATACCGAAGACGGGCCATTATCTAAGATGATGAAACCAGGCATGGGCGCATATGATCAGTTTAAAGAGCTTTTTGATAAATACTCAAAAGAAGCAGGGAAAAAGCAGTACCTGATCCCTTATTTTATTTCTGCGCATCCTGGCACTAAAGACGAAGACATGGTGAACATGGCGTTGTGGTTAAAGTCGAACGATTTTAAACTAGATCAAGTGCAAAATTTTTATCCGTCACCAATGGCTAATGCCACCACGATTTATCACACTGGGATGAACTCGCTGCGTAATATTAAAAATAATACTGAGCAAGTGCCGGTGCCAAAAGGCGCGCGTCAACGTCGTTTACATAAAGCGATATTGCGTTATCACGACCCAGCAGGTTGGCCGATGATCCGTGAAGCACTGCGTAGTATGGGCACAGCTAAGTTGATTGGTAAAGGTCCAAACTGCTTAGTGCCAGAAGAAACCCGTGACGAAAAATCGCTTAAAGCAGGTAAAGGCGGGCGTCCAGCGCTTAGTCGTCACACCGGATTTAGCCAGTTTAAAAAAGCCAATACCAAACCTAAGGTTGGCGGTAATCGTCAGCGGGCTAGGTAGTTTTAGGTAAATAAAAAACGCCCAGCATTTGCTGGGCGTTTTAGTTTATGGCTGCTTATTCTTCAGCTTATTCTTCAATGAAAGCTTCGCCTTCGGTCATCCACTTAGCGGCAGGCTTGCCTTTTAAGTAGTGATCAAAGTACTGCATCATCCGAATTGAAAAATCCACTTGGTTAGGGAATTTCTTTAAGTGGTGTGGTTCACCTTCATACTGCAAAAACGTCGCATCTTTGCCTGCACGGCGCAGCGCTAAATAATACTGTACGCCTTCGTGCCATGGTACAGCATCATCTTTATCACCAAACATAATTAAGATTGGTGTATTTACTTTATCAGCGAAGAATACCGGTGAGTTTTCGATGTAAAGCTCTGGCGCTTCAAACAAGGTTTTACCGATACGGCTTTGCCCAGTTTCATATTGGAACTGACGCGCTAATCCAGATTTTAAGCGAATACCGCTGTAAGCGCTGGTCATGTTTGACACGGGCGCACCCGATACTACCGCTTTGAACATATCAGTTTGGGTGATCATAAAGGCACTTTGATAGCCCGCCCATGAATGCCCTTGTAAGCCAATTTTATCAGGGTCAGCGATACCTAAATCAATCAGCTTTTGGGTGGCGTTGATCATGGTTTGCGTTGATGATTTACCAGGGTGACCAATTTCAAAGCGAATATCAGGTAAGAAAATCGCGTAACCGTTCGAAGTAAACATTGGGAAGTTAGGACGGTGGTTTAATTCCATTTTAGGGAAATCAAACATGCGTTGACTCATATAACGGTAAAAGTACACCACCACTGGCACTTTATCGCCCTTTTTATAGCCTGCAGGCTTTATCAATACGCCTTGCAAGTCTTCGCCATCGAAGCCTTTATAGCTAATTAGCTCCGGTTTTTGCCCCCACGCAAAGTCGTTAACTTGTGGGTTTAAGTTAGTAACGCGTTGTGGCTTTTTAAAGCTAAAATCAGCTTGATAAAAATCAGGGAACTGCTGATAAGTTTGCTCAGTGAATAGGTATTTATCGGCATTTTTAGCTTTTTTTACCACGTCAAAACGTTTTTTACCGCTTAATACTTTGCTGATCGAGTTATCAGCAAGATTGAGTTTTGCTATTTCAGTTTGCTTTTGCTGTAAGTTTGTAGCACTTAGCAACAATGTATCGTCTTTTTTAAAGCCAACTTGGTCTTTATCAAGTTTGATGACTCGATATTGCGTGTTGTTTTCTTTGCCTTGTGTAAGGCGTGTGGCTTTGAGGGTTTTAACGTCAAATGCCCAGATATCGTATTTGCTATATACCAGCACTTGGCTGCTATCAGTTAACCAACCGGCAAAACCATAACCCGGTTGAGTTGAAGGGTAATCGTGCTGATCATCAGCGAACGTTGCTTTAATCGCTGTTGTTAAGGTACTGACTTTATTGTTACCTAAGTCTTTGAGTTGCACTTGGCTATTTTCAAAGTAAGCAGCAAATTGTCCACTGGGTGATAGGCTGGGCCTAAACGGGTAATCACTGATAATTGCTTTACGCTCACCATTTTGCACATTGACTGCATAGTAGTCAGCAAAAAAACCGCCATACATAATACGTTTAAGATAAGGTAAATTTGAAGAACCAAGTAACGCAGTGCGATTGTTGGTATTGAGTGCCACATCTGGCATGTCAGTGTTACTTAGTTGCGCAACTTGTTTGCCATTAAGATGGTAAACGGCTTGATAATGGCGGTTTTTATTGATTTCTTTCCATTGTTGCTCTTCGCGGGGTTTAATTTCGGCATCGTTGTTATGCCAAACATTAAGGCCTTTTTGGTCGCGTATCGTATCGTAATCAAATAACGAGGCTTGATCTGTGTATTTCTTTTCTTTAATTTTTGCCGCTAACTTAGGGTGATTTTCAAAGTACAAGCGTTCACCGTCTTCAGACCAGCTCAATTTTGCTGTTTTACCAATAGTCCAATCTTTTTCAGGAGCAGCAATATTTGTAAGCTGTTCGTTTTGCCACAGTTTTAGCTGATGATCGCGACGGCGCATATCGTCATTTACATAATTACCCAGTGTAAATGCGGCAATATTCTTAGTTGGATGCCACACTATTTTGTTTGCAACAACGCCTGGTTCATCAATTAATACACTCGTATCAAATGTTTGGTTTAATGTAATTAATGCTACTTGGTTATCGTTACCGTCAGGATAGCTTTGGCTGACCAGAAGCTCGCTGCCAAATGTATTGATTGCGTAACTAAATACGCTATTTACTGTATGAGTTGTTTTGTCTTTTAAATTTACAACAATGAGCTCAAACGCTTTATCTTTTTTATCAGGTTTGATTTCACTGGTTTTAGCGGTGTTTTTTGTGTCATCAATATCTTTACTATCAGCGTCTTTATCTGCTTTTTCATCAAAGCGATAAGCTAACCAGTTACCATCATCAGAGAGCTGGTAATCTTTTACGTTCTCAAAAACTTGTTGTTCCCCCGTTATTGTATTAACGAGTACTAGATTGTTTTTTAAGGTGTCTTTCTTTTTTGTGGTTTCTTTTTCAAGCAAAGTAGGGACTTGGGTGAATGCTACCCAGTTAGCTGCTTTGTTGATCTGAGGTTTAGTGCCGCGCTCAATTTCTGCAAGTAATTTATTATTGTTTAAGGTATAGACTTGGCCTGTTGCATCGCCACGGTATGGGGTTGCACTAAAGCTCAGTACTTCACCATTTTCAGATAATTGCGTTGTTTTAGCTGCTTTGAAATCGAATACATCTTTAAATTGTAGCGGCTCTTTTGCGGATGCCATGGCACTGCCAAGGCTTGCAACCAGTGCTACGCTGAGTAGGGAAAGTTGTGCTTTCATTGTTACTTCTCGTTTTGTTTCATCTGCATCATCATAACGAGTTTGTTCAACAATTCGAGTAGAAACGATAAGCGGTCGAAAATAAAGGTTGAAAGTAACATTTATAAAAAAACCTTGTAGGAAAACCGACAAGGTTGATAATTTTAGGAGCTAGGAGTTAAAGCCATATTTTTTGTAATTCTAACCACTGTTTTTCAAATTGCGCGCTAGGTTTTGCTTTAAAGTCACTGCGGACAAATTGGTTCATCTTGCCTTCAATGTAGGCAAGTAAAAAGTTGGCAATGGTTAACTCATCACTTTGAAAGGTTTTACCTTCGCGAAGTTTACGCTCGCGTAGTACTTGTTTTAGTTGTGTTTCAAGCTTTTCAAACAAGCTTTGTACACGCTCACGCAAGCGTTCTTGTTCACCTTGCAAGGCGTCGCCGGTCAAAATACGAGTGATCCCCGGATTTTTCTCAGCAAATGCCAGTAGTAGCAATAAAATATTATAGATACGGCTTTGAGTTTCTTTTTCGTTTTCAAGAATGAGATTTATGCGCGACAACAAAGTGTCTTCAATAAACTCTATTAAGCCTTCAAACATCCGTGCTTTACTCGGGAAATGACGATAAAGCGCAGCTTCAGAAACGCCTACCTCAGCAGCTAATTTTGCTGTGGTGATACGTTGACCTAGGCTGGTTTCTAACATTTGTGCGAGTGCTTGTAGTATTTGCTCTTTGCGATTACTTCTTTTTGTCGCAGGCATGAACATTCCTTTCTTTATAATTATTTACTTAGCTTTTGGCGGCTACTTATCACTCACTTTTTGAGCAAGCGATAAGGGCTATGTTAATGTTTTATTCAGTTTCTTTCCAGCCTTTTTACAATCGTTTAGCAAGCTCACTCATTACACTCAGTGCTAATGCGCTTTTGGTATCGACGGGCAGTTCTTTTTGTTCATTATGCCAGAACAGTGTTAAAGCATTATGATCTGAATTAAAACCAAGGCCCGTTTGTGATACATCGTTAGCGCAGATCATATCGAGGTTTTTATTGCTGAGTTTGCCTTTCGCATAGCTTGCGACATCTTGAGTTTCTGCGGCAAAGCCAACTGTATATGGGCGACCCTCTGTAAGGCTAGCAACTGCGGCAATTACATCTGGATTTTTAACTAAAGTGAGAGTCAGTTCATCGCCTTGTTTTTTCATTTTTTGCTCGGCTATCGCTGCGGCGCGATAATCGGCAACCGCGGCGCAACCAATAAAAGCATCCGATTTGGGAGCAAAAATAAGTGATTGTTCAAGTAGTTGCTCAGCGGTCTCAATGTTTATTAGGTTTACACCTGGTGGTGGCGCAATTGTTACCGGACCTGAAATCAGGTTAACCGTTGCACCTAAACTAACTGCCGCATGTGCAAGC
This sequence comes from Pseudoalteromonas sp. SG44-1, assembly GCF_014164315.1. Lineage (NCBI taxonomy): Bacteria > Pseudomonadati > Pseudomonadota > Gammaproteobacteria > Alteromonadales > Pseudoalteromonadaceae > Pseudoalteromonas > Pseudoalteromonas sp. SG44-1. Next base: position 3,716 of record NZ_JACJEW010000063.1, on the reverse strand, counting down.
CCAAAGCCCATTTTCCCAGAGCTGTGATTTGATATAAAACGCACCGGATCAAGTGGCTCACGAGTTGGCCCTGCGGTGATTGTAATTGTTTTACCAGCTAGTAGTTGCGGTTGCGAAGGTTGCGTGCATAGTGCCACTAACTGATGTGGTTCAAGCATTCGCCCTGCACCTACATCACCACATGCTTGTTCACCCTTACCTGGGCCCCAAATTGCAATGCCACGCTGTTTTAAAGTTGCTAGGTTAGCTTGAGTTGCTGGGTGGGCATACATTTGTTGATTCATTGCAGGCGCCACTGCTACTTTTGCGGGGGTTGCCAGCAATAGAGTGGTGAGTAAATCATCTGCAATGCCGACTGCCATTTTTGCGATGATATTAGATGTGGCAGGAGCGACTAATATTAAATCAGCCCATTTAGCAAATTCAATATGGCCCATAGCGGCTTCAGCAGATGGATCGAGCAAAGAGTCTGAGACCATTTCACCACTTACGGCCTGCATGGTAAGCGGAGTAATAAAGTGCTTAGCTGACTCAGTCATCACCACTTTGACATCACAACCATGATCTTTTAAACGTCTAACAAGTTCGGCGCATTTGTAGGCGGCAATACCACCGCTGATACCAAGTACAATTTTTTTATTTACTAATTCTGTCGCTAAATTGGTCATTAACTTTGTCATACTCTGATAAAACTGTTTGTCGATATGCGCTAACGATAGCAAATCTTTGCCTTGGGGACGAAGTTTTAATATGGAATTTATTCGCAGTTTTACAGGCGAAATTTTATTTTTGCATTACAGTTAAATTATAAATCATTTTTCAGGGACGAAATAATGCAGCTCACCTCTTTACCAAGTAGCCAGCGACCACGCGAAAAGTTATTGGCGAAAGGGGCTAAGTCGTTAAGCGATGCCGAGTTATTAGCGATATTTTTGCGAACGGGTTTGCCGGGCATGAATGTAGTTGAGTTAGCACAACATTTAATGACACAAAATCAAACACTGCATAACTTATTTAATGCATCAATCGATGATTTTTGTGCACAAAAAGGACTGGGCACAGCAAAATTTGTGCAACTTCAAGCAGTACTGGAGTTGAGTCGTCGTTATATGATGGAGCAATGCCAGCGCGAAGCAGTATTTAATTCACCGCAATCAGTATATGACTATTTAACGATTGAGCTGCGAGGCTTGCAGCAAGAAGTGTTTATGGTGTTGTATTTAGATAGTCAGAATCGCTTAATTAAAGAAGAAACACTTTTTTATGGCACTATTAATGCGGCATCTGTTTACCCAAGAGAAGTCGTCAAAGCGGCTTTAAAAAATAACGCTGCGGCACTTATTCTGGCTCATAATCATCCATCAGGTATTGCTGAACCAAGCCAAGCTGATAAATTAATTACCACTAAATTGCAGCAAGCTTTGCAATTAGTCGATATAAATATTTTAGATCACATCGTTGTTGGGGGAGATAATTGTGTTTCGTTTGCAGAACGAGGCTTGATTTAAGCGTATTCAAATCACTAAGCGTGTTAAAAATGAGCGGTTTAGTGCTTATTTGCAAATTAGTTTAATTTAAATGCAGTTTTTACTTTCCCTAAGGGCATTCGATCTTTATAATTAGCCGCTATCAAATTTACACATGAGCTGGTTGGATTAGATCAATCACTTGATCTTTGCCTGTATAAGCTGTATAAAGAGCGCCCTTCGATTTATCCCTGGGGCACAAAATACATAGCCTAGGGGACAAATTAAGCTCGAGCGAAGTTATTGGAGATATATAGACATGTCTAAAGTATGTCAAGTTACAGGTAAGCGTCCTGCGGTTGGTAATCACCGTTCACACGCGAGAAACGCGACTAGACGTCGTTTCCTACCTAACCTACAAACACACCGTTTTTGGGTTGAAAGTGAAAAACGTTTTGTAACATTACGCACTACTACTAAAGGTATGCGTATTATCGATAAAAAAGGCATCGACACGGTTCTTACTGAAATCCGTGCTCGCGGCGTAAAAGTTTAAGGACCTGAGTCATGCGTGATAAGATCCGTTTAGTTTCTACAGCTGGTACTGGTTTTTTCTACACTACCGACAAGAACAAGCGTAACATGCCGGAAAAAATGGAAATCAAAAAGTTTGATCCAAAAATCCGTAAACATGTTCTTTTCAAAGAAGCTAAAATCAAGTAATTTTAGTTTTCTATGAATATCAAAAACCCAGCTTAGGCTGGGTTTTTTGTTTTTCAAATGCGTAGTTTTTCCGTTCTCGAATCACAGATTATACCAATCGTTTTAAGTTACTGACCATTTATAGCGACAGAAAAACACAGTGATAACAAGGCAGAAATTTTGACATGTAGTTGTTCTACATGAAAAATTACTAACGCAGTTAGCGCTTTATTTAGCGCGCTAGAATAGTTAAATATTTAAGTCGATTGGTATTATTCGTTTATATCATCGTCGACTAATTTTAAAAATGTGTCATAACAGGTAACATGTGCGTTGTTATCGTTGATGCAAACTAAATTTCGGCCGTGATGTTTAGCAAAGTAGAGTGCCTTATCAGCTCGCTCTAATACTTTTAAAACGCTATCATTACTCTTTTGTATAGCGGTTACCCCAAGGCTGATAGTGATAGGCATATTGGCAACTGTATTTGAGCTAATTAAACTCCTTAATTCATTCGCTTGCTTTGCTGCATCCAACAAAGCAGTGTTGAGTAATATTATTACAAACTCTTCACCACCCCAACGAGCGATTAACGCTTACTCACCTATTTTTTGCTGCAACAGATGGGCAAACTCTTTTAGTACTTTATCGCCAACTAAATGCCCGTGGGTATCATTAATTTTTTTGAAATAGTCTATATCACACATAAGTAAACAATGAGATGTTTGAGAGTGCTCGCTTTTAGTTATTAATGCCGATAACTCTGCATCAAATTTTTGTCTGTTATATAACTCAGTCAACTTGTCTGTTTCTGCTAACTTTTTAATTTCGTCATTAAGGTTAGATAAGTTTTGATACGCTAACGAACGTGTTTTTTCGTAAAATCTAAAAATTAGAATATGAGCGATACTGACTTCGATAGTGTTAAATAATGATCCTAACCCTGTGGTTATTGTTTGTTGTTGCTGTGTATAAATTAAGTATGCACAAATAGAGAATGCAATTGCGCTGATGATGCTTCCCCGTTTTCTGCCTATTAAAAAAAATGCAATAGGGGGGATAAGCGTAGCCCATAATATTGAGAATGGATTTCCGCCTACCGAAATTATAAATAACATAGCTAAGCTGCTAGCCATTAATGTAACCGCCCATGCGGTTACATTAACGTTGCCAGATTTGTAAAACCAGAAATAAATAGTTAATGAGATAACAAGTCCTAAACAGTCAATTAAGGCAAGGTCTAATTGCTCGAAATAGAAAACATTGAGTACTGTTAAAATGAAAAAGTAAGCTGTTGAAAATAGTAAAAAATGGGCGATTAAACGTGCTCGCAAAAATCTTTGTGATCCTTTGCAAATTGCGGAGACTTACTGTACCAAAACCCTAACATAAATGAATATTACCTAATTATTTATGATGTTAAGTATTACTTATTTGCAGAGTCCTGTGTAGCACAAATATTAACTGATAAGTTTTAGGTATAAAAAAACCTTGCAGGAAAAACCCACAAGGTTAATATTTTTAGCACCTAGCACCTAGCACCTAGCA
>NZ_JACJEW010000062.1:0-22339 GCF_014164315.1 Pseudoalteromonas sp. SG44-1 | reverse complement strand
TTAAATCACCCTATAACGTTGTTAAAAATTTTTCATTTAGAACAACTAGATATCAAAAATTTTGCCTAGTTATAGAGCAATTTTCTTATCGTTAAAATAGATCCCATATCCAAGCAGATTGGTATAAAATTTTCAATGAAAAGGGTAGGCTATGGGGGGAAATAAAGGTAGACATTAATAGCGTAACTCTTTAGAATACAAAATGACAACGCTGTCATTGATGTTGATAACTATTAATGAATTCCCCTTGATAAATTATTTGCCCTAATTTATCTGCAATATTAATGTGAAAAGATGTGTTTTTGTTCATCCAGCTAAAGTTATATCCTTATCAGCAAAAAAGCGAAATGTAATTTCTGTATAGTTAAAGTGGAACGTTTTTTTTACACTAAGACTTATCTAAAATCATAAAATTACCTAAAACAGTCCATTTGGTTTTCTCTTTTTGAACTTAACCATGCTATATTCCCGCCGTAAAACTGTAACAATTTATAAACTCTATTTTTTTAATGTATTAATATTCAATTGGTTATTATTTTTATAGCTATTTTTTTGCACAAAACGGCTAAAAAGATGTAGCACAAATGTAATTTAGAGTGTATGGTTTGTTACTAGATGACAACGCTGTCATCATCACTGGGCAGAAGTGATAAATAAAACCAACAAAATGATTCAAGGGGAATCCTGTGTTAGCTAAAAATTTTAAAAAAAGCTTATTAGCAGTAAATATCGGTCTTGTAATGAGTGCCGGATTCACTGGTGCTGTTTATGCAGCTGACGAAGTAAAAGTTCAAGAAGACGTAGAAGTCATTGAAGTACGTGGTATTCGTCGCTCTTTAGAGGCATCAATCAATACTAAACGGTTTGCTGATGGCGTTGTAGATGCTGTATCAGCAGAGGATATTGGCAAGTTTCCAGATAGTGATGTAGGTGAAGCTTTAGGTCGTATTCCTGGTGTTGCAGTTAATCGCCAGTTTGGTCAAGGGCAGCAAGTTTCTATCCGTGGCGCATCTAATCAACTAACGTTGACTACATTAAATGGTCAAAATGTTGCTTCTACAGGTTGGTATGACCAACAAGCAATTGACCGTAGCTTTAATTACACACTTTTACCACCACAGATGATTTCTGAAATTAAAGTATATAAATCTTCTCAAGCAGATTTACTTGAAGGTGGTGTTGGTGGTTCGGTTGATGTTATTACTCGTAAACCACTGGATCTAGATTCTGGCACTGCATTTATTTCAGCTGAGGGCACATATTCAACGGCTTCTAGCGAAACAGATCCTGCAATTTCAGGCCTTTACAGCTGGAAGAATGATGAAGAAACATTTGGTGTTCTTGCCGCTGTTGCATGGGAAGATACAACATATGTGCGCCGTGGTAATGAAGCATCTTACGCATGGGCAGGTGCAGAGTCTGCTAACTATTTTGAGCAAAATCGTGAGCGTACTGCAGTAGATTTTACAGCTCAATATTCACCTACAGATAATATGAGCTTCGCTCTACATTATATGAATTTAGACTTAAGTGCAGATAATAATAACAACAGTCTTTTTGTCTTCTCTAATACTGATAGTTGCTCACAATTTAACGATGCCGGTGCATGTTTAGTCCGTGAAACAAATGCAGCTAATCCAGCTGGACAAACGTTCTTGCAAACATTCGCTCGTTTTGCATCAATGAATTCAGAAACAATCGATTTATCGTTTGATTACGTTAGCGATAATTTTAAACTTGAAACACAAATAGGCACAACTAAAGCTGAAGGTGGTACTGATTTAACTCTTAATCATGCTGCTTTTATCGGCTCTCCAGAAGATGTTTACGGTACAATTGATGCAACTGGTGAATATACAGATATTGATATTGCTGTGAATGGTTGGAATGAAAATGACATTGATACAGTATGGGCGGGTAGAGGTCTTCAAGAGTGGGCAACACAAATTGCGCCAAATGAGGATAAAGAGACATACTTTCAAACTGATTTAACTTTGATGCTGGATAGTGATTTCATTACCAGCGTTAAAACAGGTGTTCGTTGGTCTAACCATGAAGTAACAAGAGAATCTTTGCGAGCAGCACAAGGTGCACACGTTAGCGTTGATCCTTTGCAATACTGGAGTGGTACAGATACTGCTGGTATGCAAGATTTAACAATTCCACTACCAAATATTAACGCGATGAAAGCGAATGGCTTAGCGGCTGTTCAAAACTGGTATGAAGACCGTTCTGGCTTTGGTACTGTTGAAGAGGAAAACCTTTCAGTATATGTAATGGCAAATTTTTCCGGTGAAGCCTATCGCGGTAACTTTGGTGTGCGCTATGTATCAACATATGCGGAGTCAGATTTTTATGCACCAGATCCAACTTTTGTTGACCCAAATGGGATTGCGCAAAATAACGGCCTAAGCTCAACAATCGACACAGACCAAGGTCATTACAGTGAACTTTTACCAAGTTTTAACTTAGCATATGATATAAATCAAGATACTATTTTACGTTTCTCTATTGCGCAAGTTATCTCTCGTCCAAACTATTCAGATATGTTTGCATCGCAATCGTTAGCAGGTTATGGCGATACACAGTTAGGTAATCAGTCGGTTACAAAAGGTAGCCCTTCACTTAGCCCGTTTAAGGCAACTCAGGCTGATATTGGTTTTGAATATTACTATGGTGACTCTAACTTAGTTGCAGTTACTGCTTTTTATAAAGATGTTAGTAACTTCACTACGTCTGAGACATTACGTAACCAAAAAATTGGCATTACAGACCCCGTTTGTAAATGTGATGATTGGACCGTGAACACACAAGTAGACGGTGATGGTGGCGAAATTGCAGGGGTTGAGTTCCAAATTCAACATGCGTTAGCAGGTGGCTTCGGAACCATGTTTAACTATACCTTCGCTGACAGTTCTGCCGATCCGGATAATTTCTCTGATGGCATTGATGTTTTCACTGATAGTTCAGAGCATACAGTTAACGCAGTCGGCTATTATGAGAATGATGAAGTTTCTGTACGTCTAGCTTACAATTGGCGTTCAGAGTATATGATCCGTGAAACAGGCTTTTATGGAAACCGCTGGCACGATGATTTTGGTACACTTGATTTAACAGCAAGTTATAATTTAACTGAAAACTTCACATTGCGTTTTGCTGCTACAAACTTACTTGAAGAAGATAGCATTCAATACGCTGCAGCAGATGCAGATAACGAAGCAACTAAAATTTCACTTAAAGATGGCTATCCAGCTTGGTCTTACCAAGGTGAAGCTACTTATGCAATTGGTGTAGATTTCCGCTTCTAAATTAAGATTAAGATATATAATTAAGCCCCGTTTTCGGGGCTTTTTTGTGAGAATACTATGAATAAAAAAAACATAAGGGATATCGTCATTTTAGGTGGGGGGACAGCAGGTTGGCTTACTGCAAACCATATTGCATCTCACTATAAAGAAAGCATAGCAGCAGGTAACCTTTCAGTAAAATTAATTGACTCACCGGATGTAGCGACAATTGGTGTGGGTGAAGGTACAGTGCCAGTAATAAGAGAAACACTCAAAAGTTTTGGGATTTCAGAAACTCAACTATTAGTGCAATGCGATGCAACATTTAAACAAAGTATCAAGTTTGTCGATTGGACTTATAATCCCTCAGAAAAACCCAATAATTTCTACCATCATCTATTTGAATACCCACATTTAGGGAATGATTCAATAAATGCATTTTGGCTGCAGAATAAAGATATATGTCCTGATCATTATGCTTCCTGCGTATCAATACAGCATGACATATGTGAAGCAAATTTAGCCCCTAAAAATATTCAAATTCCAGAATATGGTGGTATTGTTAATTATGCATATCACTTAGATGCAAGTAAATTTACAGAGCTACTAAAAGAAAATGCGATTAATAATTTAGCTGTTAAACATACTCATGCCCATGTGTCTAACGTAAAGCTCTCATCTGATGGTTATATTTGTGAGTTAGAGCTGTTAAATGAGGGCGTGGTTAGTGGTGACTTATTTGTTGATTGTAGTGGCTTTGAAGGAAAGTTAATAAAGAAAACACTTAATGGCTCATTTGTAGATAAATCAGATGTTTTATTATGCGATACCGCACTTGCAATACAAGTTCCTTATGGAGAACACGAAAAAATTATTAAACCTTATACTGTCGCACATGCGAAAAAGGCTGGGTGGATTTGGGATATAGGTTTAACTACAAGAAGAGGGGTTGGTTTAGTTTATTCTAGTAATCATATAAATGAAGAAAGCGCTTATAAAGAACTAGCAAAGTACCTAGGTAAAGAGCCTGTTAATGCGCGCAAAATACCTATGCAAACTGGGTATCAAAAAGAGCCGTGGTTGAAGAATTGTGTTTCAATTGGCTTATCTCAAGGGTTTGTTGAACCGCTTGAGGCAACCGGGCTACTTGTTTTTGATATGACAGCAAAAATATTAGCAACGAAGCTACCAATTAATTTTAATGAGATGCAAAATATTGCCAAAGATTATAACCAGCAAGTAGGTGCAATTTGGGAAAATATTATTGATTTTATAAAACTACATTATTGCATTTCAAAACGTGATGATACGCAATTTTGGCTTGATAATCGTGATGAAGCAAATATTCCTGATGGCCTTTTACAAAAACTAAAGTATTGGCATACCCATATTCCTAGTCAGTTTGATTTTGAACGTACGACAGACCTTTTTAAGCTCGAGAATTACTTGTACGTAATGTATGGTATGGATTTTGAAATTGATAGAAATGCAATCGCGCAGAGGTATCCAAGTTTAAGCTCAGCGACAGCTCATATCAGTAAAATACAACAGGCAAGTATACTAGCAATGAAGAGCTTACAGGGGCAAAGAGATTTACTCATTAAGATTAAACAGCATGGTTTAGGGAAAATATAAATCTAAGTGATATTATTATCAAACGAGATAAAGGAAGTAATTGTTAGGCGGCCTTTTGCTATTTCATTATTTAGTTTACATTGCGATGGAATAATTGCTGAGTGTAGTACATTACCTGGGTATATGAATAGTCTAGAAGGCTTAGCTTTACAATATGCTATTAGCTCATAATACTCATTATCTTTATCAATATAGCCATTTAACTTAGCTTGAAGAGCTTCTTCTTTTGCTGTTTGATTAAAGTTTTCCTCTGTTTCAAGATTAATTCTTTCAAGGTTTGTTTTTCTGTGTGAAAACAAACCTGTGCCACCAAACTCTTCACCACATAAGTAGTGCACTATAGCTAGTTGGTTGTTCTTGGTTCCATCATAATGAGGGATTTTTTGTAATTGCGATAATTCTTCACAGGGTGTTTGAGCAATCGCATAATTTGAATTTAAAGATTCAATTTTAGAACCTTCTAAATTAAAGTGATTGACTATTTTTGGTAATATACTTTCAATGAAGGTGAAATATTGAGGTGTTACTCTTGACCAAATTCCTGGATAATAATTTAGTGCTTTGATCCAGTCACCTTTATAAAAGCTTGCACTCTTTTTCCAGAGTTCACAGTCTTCATCAGGTAGGTCAATAATAGCATATGGATTGTTTCCTACTTTAGTCTTTTCAAGCCGGATATTCAAAAAGTAAAGCCTCGATTAATTGATGGAAACACACCATATTTAAGTTAGATATGATTCAGTTTGATTAGGCCACTAAAAGGCACTTTTCTTCGATTACAAATTACTACCCATAAGTTAAGAAAAACTTAATTCGGTATATGCATTAGTATTTGGATGCCGTCTAATTCTATATTTTTTTTCTTGTAGTTTAAAGTAACTTGTCTGACAGCTTCCTAAAGATAGCTACATTAAGCTTCTTATGTTTAAAATCATATGATAACTGCAAATTGCAACAAACATTTCACTTCCATTTTTGTAGCAAAACCTTTAGCCTTAGGGTACTAACAGCAAAAATATAAACTTATTAATAACGGAGCAGTAACATGGCGGAGCAACAAGTACAGCCTTTACACAATGAAAAGCATGCCAACACTAAAATTCAAAACGGCATCAATGTAGAATTTTTAAAAACTCAACACTTAGTGCCTGTCGTTGCACATGAGTTCGCGCGTGTAGCAAATGAGTTTCCAATGTCTTTCGTAAAAAATAACGAGACTGGTCAATTTCAAGCTGTAGCTATGTTTGGTTTAGAGCCTGGCGAAAACCTTTTTGTAAAAGACGGTAAGTGGACTGCAGCGTTTGCTCCTATGGCAACAACACGCTATCCACTGGGTCTAGTTAAACACCCACAAGAAGATCAATACGGTATTGTGATTGACGAAGCAAGCCCATTAGTGGGTGAAACTGAAGGAAATGCATTATTTGAAAACGGTGAAGAGACAGATTACTTAAAACGTCGTAAAGAAGCACTTGTATCATTTATTGAGTTTTCTCATGTAACTGAAGCATTCACAAAATATCTTGCTGATAAAGAGCTTTTAGTAGCGCAAACACTAACAGTTGATATTAAAGGCGAGAAAAAAGACATCAATGGTATTTACCTTATTGATGAGAAAAAGCTTAACGAGTTAAGTGACGAAGACTTTTTAGAGCTTCGTAAGCGTGGTTATTTAGCGCCTATTTTCTCTTTCTTAACGTCTACGCATCAAGTAGCACGTTTAGCTCGTTTGAAAGCGCAACAAGCGTAATTTAAACGAAATATTAAAAAGCGCCTTTGGGCGCTTTTTTTATGTTTTTTATCTGGTTAGGGTTGTAATTTAACGCCAATTTATTCACATTGGTTATACTTATTTCCAACACAAGCTACCTGTATGAACAAGTCACTTTTTAGCGCTTTAGTTAGTGCGTGCTGTATAACGTTTAGTCCATTAGCCATAAGCGCTAGTGCACCTTTGGCTATCGCTATTCACGGTGGGGCAGGCACGATTGAAAAAAGTCGTTTTACTCCAGAGCAAGAACAAGCTTATCGCTCTAAACTCAAAGAGGCGGTAGAAACTGGCTATAAAGTACTTGAGCAAGGTGGCGAAAGCCTAGATGCAGTAACCGCTGCAATCAATGTATTAGAAAACTCGCCATACTTTAATGCTGGTCGAGGTGCGGTATATACCTATGACGGCAGTCATGAATTAGATGCGTCAATTATGGATGGTCGTGACCGTCAAGCGGGCGCTGTTGCGGGTGTTAAACATATTGAAAATCCGATTAATTTAGCGCGTCTGGTGATGGAAGAATCGGTTCATGTGATGCTCAGTGGTCAAGGTGCTGAAGAGTTTGCCAAAGAGCAGGGCGTTCCATTGGTCGAAAATAACCTATTCGATACGGATAACCGTTATAAAGCGTTATTAAAAGCAAAAGAAAAACTAGATAAAGCCAAAGCTACCAGTAAAGATTATCAAGCTGCGCATCAGGCGTTACCCGTCAATTATAAAATGGGCACTGTGGGTGCTGTTGCACTTGATAAAAATGGTAACTTGGCGGCAGGTACTTCAACGGGCGGGATGACTGCAAAGCGTTTTGGTCGCATTGGTGATGCCCCTGTAATTGGTGCTGGTACATTTGCTGAAAATGCGTCATGTGCGGTATCTGCCACTGGCCACGGCGAGTATTTCATTCGTTATAATGTCGCGGCTGATATTTGCGCACGAGTTAAATATCAAAGTAAGACTATTACACAAGCGGGTGATGAAGTGATTAATAGTGTGCTAAAGCCGATTGGTGGTACTGGAGGAGTGATCATAGTTGATAGCAAAGGTAATATCAGCTTACCGTTTAATACCAGTGGTATGTATCGGGCCAGCAAATCAAATACGCAAGCGACCTATGTGGCAATTTTTAAAGACGAATAATACGATTATGTAAATGTACTACAGCCAGTAAACTATGCTGGCTGTATGTTAGTATTGAGGCGTTTTTTTTCATAATCGCTTTTGATTATTTCAAGTGCTTTGAGCACATCATCAGCGGCAACGTCATGTTGTTCAAGCAGCATTATTAAGTCTATGGCTAATTTTACGTGTGTAGGTGCTTGGGTTAACTCTTTACTCATGTCCGGCCTTTTTTTTCGCTATTTGGCTGATTGCAACATCAATGGCAATATTTACTCGTTCCTCCATATGAGAGCGTTCAACGTGTGGTAAGTAAAACTCCATATCTACATCATAGCGAATGTATCGGGCAGGTAGTTGGTTTAGTACAGTACAGCAAAAATCAGCCATTACGTCTTCACTATATTGCTTTTCAAGTTGTCGTTTAATGATTTCTTCAATCATAATTTTTTCATAGTAATTGTGTATGTCGTCATGTAATCGCACTGTGTTATCTACCTTAGTAGTATTAAGCTGTTTTTAGTTTATACCAAGTGCGGGTATAAATCGACAATCGCTTGAAAAAGCAGCTTATGAACCTCAACTAACTTTTGTGTATCTCGCTGATAACCGCCACCGAGCGCGCACATTAAAGGAATTGAGTGCTGTTTGCAGGTTGCTAAAACCAGCGAATCGCGTTGATATACACCCTCTAAACTAACATCAAAATAGCCTAATTCGTCTTGGCTACAAATATCAGCTCCGGCGTTATATAAAATAATATCAGGCTGATGAAGACGGATACAAAAAGCCAAGGCATTAGCGACTGTTTTTAAATATTCATTATCGCTGCAGCCAGTGTTGAGCGAGAAATCATAATCAGAATGCTGCTTTAAACGTGGAAAGTTTTGCTGACAATGAATCGAACAGCTAATCACTCCATCAAGAGAGCCACAAATTTCGGCTGTGCCATCACCTTGGTGTACATCACAATCAAAAATCAGCACCGTTGATGCTTGCTCAGTGTTAATGAGGTGAGCGGCGGCAACCACGAGGTCGTTGAAAATACAAAAACCACTGCCGTAAGCATTATAAGCATGATGATATCCGCCGCTGAGATTTACCGCCAGCTGCGTTTTTAAAGCGTATTCAGCGGCTTGAATACTTGCACCAACAGAAAATAAAGTGCGCTCTACCAGTTGATTTGACCATGGGAAACCCATTTTCTTTATTTCTTTGTCAGTTAACTGCCCGCTAATAAAGCGTTCAACATACTCATGGCTGTGGCAAAGCTGGAGCTGTTCATTAGTCGCTTTATTTGGGCTAATAAAGTCAGTAAAACCAAGCTCTGCAATTTCTTGTTTTAGCAATTTATATTTAGCGATTGGAAAACGATGGCGTACAGGCAGTTCAAGCGCAGAGTATAGTGGATGATAAAAAACAGTCATAGCTAGCGTAATTGTTGTTTTTCAACTATTTGAATTTTTTCTTCGGTGGCAGATATTGCCTTACGGCAGCGACCAAGGCGGCCATGAAGAGCAAGGATCTCTAAATTAATGGCTTTTGCTTTTACAGGACCCACATTTTGCATTCTTAGCTTACATTCTTCAACCATTAGCACTAAGCGACGCTCAAACTCATGATTTTGTTTGAGTTCGTCATATAGCTCATGGGCGGGTTGCATAATTTGTTTTACAGCTTGTTGGTAAGGTGCCGATTTATTATAGGTTTTACTACGGGGTTTGTAAGTGCTTTTGTTTTCTTTTTCCCAAATAGGGGTTGATTTAATGACGTTAAATACGGCTTGCACCTGATTACCGATACGCTCTAAAGCATAATTATGAGCATGGCGACGCTCCAGTGGTGGAAGGCTATTAACTTCATCTTCAATTTCTAACACATAATCAACTAATTTCATGCTTTTAGTAGTAAACACACCTCGGTCAAATAAACTGGGTTGTGCCTGCATATAGCGGTTTTTAGCAAATAACTTGGCTTTATCAAATTGCTCAGCATGCTGCTTTAAGGTTGCAACTTGTTGGCAAAGCTTATCAAAAGAAGCTGTTCGCATTTTATAAATAAGCCTCGTAAATTAGTTTTAACGCTAAAATTATCACCACAGTATTAAAAACAGGACGAATAAACTTACTGCCAAACCGAATTGCTGAATGAGCTCCAAGCCAGGCTCCAAACATCAAAAAGAAGCCCATTGTGATGCCGAGTAAAAAGTTAACATGACCAAGCGCTACAAAAGTAATCAGTGATACAAAATTTGACACAAAATTCATTGAACGGGCTAAACCACAGTTTAGCAGTAAACTCATTTTGTAGAGTAAACTATTTGATGCAGTCCAAAAAGTCCCGGTCCCAGGGCCTGCCAAGCCATCAAAAAAGCCTAAGCTTAAGCCTTGTAGCCATTGTTTTATTTTAGTTGTTTTGTTCAATGGTGGTAATTGATCATGTTCTACCGTACTTAAACTGCCAAATAAGCTGTAGCAGGCTACCATAATGATAACAATAGGCAGTAGTTTGTTTAAAAATTCAATACTCAGGTAGTCAACAATAAGGGTACCAAGTAAAGCGCCAATGGCGGTTGCTATAATTGACGCTGCCCAAAATTGAGGATTAAATAATTGCTTACGGAAGTAAGTAACACTTGCGGTGAGTGAGCCAAAGCTAGCAGCTAATTTGTTAGTGCCAAGTGTTAAATGGGGCGGCAATCCTGCTGTTAAAAGTGCTGGCACGGTTAACATGCCACCACCACCGGCTATTGCGTCTATAAAGCCTGCGGCAAGTGCCACTGCGCAAAGAAGTGCCCAGGTTGTTGGGTCTAGTGCAAGTTCAAACATTAATAATCTATTTGTCTTTTAAAGGGTGGTAATGTGTCAAGCATGGCTTTGCCATATCGCTTGGTCACTAAACGGCGATCTAGGATTGTAATGCGCCCTTGATCGTTCTCTTTACGCAGCAGTCTACCACAGCTTTGCACTAATTTCTTAGCCGCATCAGGCACCGTGATAGATAAAAACGGATTACCCCCTTTACTTTGTACAAACTCTGCTTGTGCCTCTTCAATGGGTGAGGTGGGTACCGCGAATGGAATTTTAGTGATCACTAAGTTCTCAAGGTATTTACCCGGTAAGTCGAGTCCTTCGGATAAGCTTTGTGTGCCAAATAAAATACTGCCTTTGCCCGCATCTATATTCTTTGTATGTTGCTTTAATAGTGCTTCACGCGACATTTCACCTTGTACTAAAATGTCGAGGTTTTTAGCGCGCAAGGCTTTTACTACATGATCCATTTGCCAGTAAGACGCAAACAACACTAAATTAGCATGTTGTGCATTTAAGTGATCCGGCAATACTTTGGCCAGATGATCACTAAATTCTTTATCGGTCGGCTCGATGTGTGATGTTGGTATGTGCAAAGTGGCCTGATTAGGATAATCAAACGGAGAAGGTACTTTTAAGTATTTTACACCTTCTTCTTTTGTAAGACCGCTTTCGTAAGCAAAATGATCGAATGAACCAAGTGCAGTCAGGGTCGCTGAGCATAAAACCGCACCGGCACATTGTCGCCACAGTTTATCTTTTAAATAGTAGCCAACTTCAATAGGGCAATCGCTGAGTAGATGGTCGTGATGGTTTTTGTATTCTAAACGCTTTATCCAACGCGCATGTGGTGTGCCTTCACCCTTGGTGGCGTAGCTATACCAAAGTTTGTTTAGTTGCTCTAAACGATTAATGTAATGACCGCTTTCGCCTAAAATAGGATCGGCAACATAGGGTTTGATATCACCATCACTGACATCTTGTACTAAGGTATCGTGCATTTTATTTAAGCAGCGCAGAGCATCGAGGGTCGCCTCGCTGATATCTTTGGCTTTAGCGTGTAACGATTCAGGTATTTCACCATGTTCAAATCGGTATGTATCGTCTTTTGAATAGTTAAAATCGGCATTATCCAAAATATCGCGAACAACTTTTAAGTCTTTATTAGCATCATTAATACTGTCACAGAGCTTAAAATTTTGCCCAATGGCTTTTTGACCTACTAATACTTTGGCCATTTTGCCACTAAATTTAGTGAGTTTATCAAGCCAATCAATGGTGCCTTTAATCGTCGCTGCGGCAGATGAAAAGTCACGCGTAATATGAGCAAGATGATGAGCTTCATCAATAACGTAAATACTATTATCTGGCTCGGGCAGAATTTTCCCGCCACCTAAATCAAGATCAGCTAATAATAATGAATGGTTAATCACTAATACATCCATTTGCATCAAGCGTTGACGAGCAAGTTGAAAAGGGCAGGTTTGATGTGCTTTCATTTGTCGTTGACAAGCATGTTTATCGCAAGCAATTAATCCCCAAACGCGATCAGGGATAGTATCTGCCCAGCTGTCTCGATCGCCTTGCCACTTTTTATTGGTGTAAGCATCATAGAGTTGCTGCAAACATTTAGTTTCCATCGCACTCAGTGGCGAAGTAAGGGTGGGCATAAAGTCCATTTGTGTTTGATTGTCACCATTAACCGCATTATGTAGCTTGTGTGCACATAGGTAGCGCTGGCGGCCTTTGACTAAATCAAACTTGAAATCAAGGCCTGAATGTTTTTTAAAAAAGGGGAGTTCTTTACTTATTAATTGCTCTTGAAGGGCTACCGTTGCAGTAGAAATAATTAACTTCTTTTTTTGTGCAAGCGCCAGCGGTAATGCACCTAAACAATAAGCCAGCGATTTACCCGTACCAGTACCAGCTTCAATAACGCAGATCCGCTGTTTTTTGTGGTACTCGCCCGCCAGTGTTTTTGCAATTTCGGCTACTAAGTAATTTTGGCTACTGCGAGGGCGATAATCACTGAGGTTATCGGCCACATGCTTGTGAATTTTTCTTATCGTCGTTTTTAATGCATCAGAAAGCATGGGTCAATAACCTAAAGTATGTATATAATCACAGTGCTGTATATTAATTGGGATCGAACATTGACACAAGCAATCTATCAAGGCTTTATACTTTCTAGGCAACAATATTCTGCTGATAAGTATAGCCGCCATAGTGGGATCACACTGTGCTATTGGCTAAGCTCTGATCATGGTCCGATAAAAGTGTTAGTGCCAAATCAACAAGCGGTATTTTTTATTTTAATAAAACAACGTGCTTTAGCTGCTCAGTTGTTATCAAAGCACAATATCAATGTCGAATTTAAAGACGTTGCGATTAAACACTTTAGTGGCGAACAATGCATCGCTTGCTATTTTTCAAGCTCACAAGCGTTATATCAAGCAAGGCAGCTTTTAGAAAACCAACCCCTAGAAAACCAGATCACAGTATATGAAGGTGATGTACGCCACAGCGATCGCTTTTTAATGGAGCGTTTTATTCGAGGTGGGGTGTGGGTGACAGGCGACGTTACTCAACAAGCTGGCTTTATCCAAATCGACAATGCTCAGCTAAAAGCAGCTGATTCGTATAAACCACGTTTTAAAACGCTGTCAATGGATATTGAGTGCAGTGGTGAAGGCGTGTTGTTTTCAGTTGGTTTAGTAGGAGAGGGCATTGATTGCGTTATTATGGTTGGCGAGCCACAACAGAGTGAACAGACTATTCATTGGTGCCATGATGAAATTGATTTGCTGACTCAATTACAGCAGCTGGTACAACAAGCAGATCCTGACATTATTATTGGTTGGAACGTCATTGAATTTGATTTTAATGTACTTAATCGACGCGCGGATGCCCTTGGCGTTAAATTATTATTGGGTCGAGGTAATGGTCAATTACAGATCAGAGAAGGACACTTTACCCGTTTAACTCTGCCTGGGCGCTGTGTTATCGATGGCATAGATACGCTAAAAAATGCTACTTATCATTTTGATAGTTTCTCACTGGCTAATGTGAGCCATAAAATACTAGGCGAGAAAAAGTTAATCCAAAGCGATAACCGCTTGAGTGAAATTATTCGTCAATATAATGAAGATAAGCTCTCGCTAGCGGCCTATAATCGTCAAGATTGTGTGTTAGTTAATCGTATCTTTGCAAAGTTAAAACTCATTGAATTTGCTATTGTTCGCACGCAGTTAACAGGATTAGAGTTAGAACGAATGGGTGGCTCAGTGGCTGCTTTTACTAACTTATATTTACCGTTATTGCATCGAAGCGGTTATGTTGCACCGAATCTAGGCGATCATGGCTTATCGTTTGAAAGCCCAGGCGGTTTTGTGATGGAGTCAATTCCTGGGCTTTATAAAAATGTTATCGTGTTGGATTTTAAAAGCTTGTATCCATCGATTATGCAAACGTTTTGTATTGATCCGCTTGGGTTAATTCGCGGCTTAGAGGAGCCTGATAACGCGATTGCAGGTTTTAAAGACGCTTTTTTTTCTCGCACTGAGCATCACCTTCCTAATTTAATAAAAAAGTTAGCCTCATCAAGGCAACACGCAAAAAATACTGCTCAGCCCATGCTGTCGCAAGCTATAAAAATCATCATGAACAGTTTATACGGCGTGTTAGGCTCAAAGGGGTGTCGTTTTTACGATCCACGCTTATCAAGCTCTATTACTTTGCGTGGTCATGAAATAATGCAAACCAGCAGACTGTGGATCGAAGAGCTTGGCTATACTGTTATTTATGGTGATACCGATTCAACATTTGTGAGCCTACCAGATCAACTTGATTCAGATAACTGCAAAGAAATTGGCAAGCAATTAGCTAATACTATTAATGAAAAATGGCAGCAAACAATAAAACAGCGCTTTGCGACACAAAGTTATTTAGAAATAGAATTCGAAACACTTTATAGCCCATTTTTTATGCCGACTATCCGTGGCAAAGCCACTGGTTCAAAAAAACGTTATGTTGGCCAGGTACAAGGAGATGATAAAAAAGAATTAATTTTTAAAGGTATGGAAACCGTGCGAAGTGACTGGACAGAATTAGCGCATGAATTTCAAACCGAACTATTTGAAACTTTATTCAGCGACAGTTTTACTGTTGAAATGTTAACCCCTATTATTGAAAGTTACATTACCCGTTTGTATGCTGGGGAATTTGACGACAAACTCGTATACAGAAAAAAACTCGGCCAACACTTGGCTGATTATCAAAAAAATATCCCACCTCAAGTCCAAGCTGTCAAAAAACACCAAGCAACTCACCCTGAATTTGTTATTAATAAAGGCCAAATTGTTGAATATGTATACACTCATGTTGGTGCAGAGCTCTATGCAAACGTGCAGCAAACCCAGACAAGTCAAAAATATGACTATGCAATTTATGTCGAAAAACAACTCAAACCAATCGCACAAATGATCCTTCTTCCCTTGAATAAAGATTTCAATTCGCCCAATAAAGCACAATTACAACTTATTTAAATAGTTCCAAATATCGGTATTGTTAATTTTTTTGTTGCTAAAAAGTGTACTTTTGAAAGTGTTATTAAAATATATTGTTGCTATTTTAATCGTTTTTGTACCGTTTTATTGCATTGTCTGGGTTTTTATGCCGATTAAATTAAATTAATGTGAACAAATGTTGGCATATTGGTTTTTTTTGTTTAGTATCGTGATGCGTTTGCAACATAATTGTTGCGATAGTTTACAAAAGCTAAATAAAAATAATCCACAATATAGTGGTCCAGGGAGAATCAAATGTTAAATAATAAAGTTTCAAAGGCAGTTCGCTTAGCGATCGCTTTTGGTGCAGTGTCAACAGCTGCGTTTTCTGCCAGCTCATTTGCTGCAGAAGAAAAAGATGGCGTTGAAAAAGTTGAACGTATTCAAGTAACAGGTTCTCGCATTAAGCGGACAGATTTAGAGACATCTAGCCCAGTTACTGTAATGACTGCAGAAGAGATTAAACTAAGCGGTTTCACTCGTGTTGAAGATATCTTGAATCAGTTGCCACAAATTGAAGCTGCAGAAAGTTCATTTTTAGCGAATGGCGCAACAGGTACTGCAACAGTAGATTTACGTGGTCTAGGTTCAAACAGAACTTTAGTTTTGATTAACGGCCGAAGAATGCAAGCTGGTAGTATCACATCTCAAGTTGCTGATATAAATCAAATTCCTTCATCACTGATTAAGCGAGTAGATGTTTTAACTGGTGGTGCAGCTGCTGTTTACGGTGCTGATGCTGTTGCTGGTGTTGTTAACTTTGTAATGGATGATCAGTTCGAAGGTATTTCTCTTAACGTAGGTACTTCTGGTTATCAACACAATAATGATAACAAATACATTCAAGGTTTGATGGATGAGAAAGGCTTTGAATACGATACAGGTAGTACAGGTATCGATGGTAAGTCTTACAGCATAGATTTTACTGTTGGTGGTGGATTCGATGGCAGCAAAGGTCACGCTGTAGGTTATGTAACTTACAACCGTCAAACTGAACTGTTACAGGGCTCTCGAGATTATTCATCTTGTGCACTAAATGGCGCGGGTCAATCTTGTGGTGGTTCTGGTACAACTCCAAACCCATTTTTTGATATCTACCCCGTGGTTGATGGTGAAGTTGATTACAAACAAAATTTTTACGGTTACCTAGATCCAAATGGTACAGGTTTTAGAGAGGACGATGGTTATCGTTACAACTATGCTCCAGTTAATCACTTTTTAAGACCAAATGAGCGTTTTACTCTAGGTACTTTCATTGATTATGAAATCAATGAAACTTTCCGTCCATATTTAGAGTTCTCTTTCATGCATAATAGAACAGCAGGTCAGATTGCTGAATCTGGTACGTTCTATAATGAAGAGATTTTATTTGATTACAATAACCCTTTATTATCTGATGCTCAAAAGCAGCAGCTTCAAGGCTTATTCAGTCAAGATGGAACTGATCAATTTGTTGCATACATTGGTAAACGTAATGTAGAAGGTGGCCCTCGTTCAGATAACTTAGAGCATTCGTCATACAGAATACTAACGGGTATGGAAGGTGAACTGAGCGATAACTGGTCATACGATGTTAGCTACAACTACTCTGCAACGACTTCAAGCTCTGTTTACAAAAATGACTTGCTTTCACCGAAAATAGCTCCTCGCGTTGGTGCTGTAGGGACAGAATGTGATGAGGCAGATGGTTGTTTATACTACAACGTATTTGAACTTGGTGGTGTAACACCAGAGCAAGCAGCTCAACTTGCAGGTGTAGGTACTCAAACGGGTCTAGTAACTCAAGTTATTTACAGTGGTTATATTAGTGGTGAGTTTGATTGGACTCTTCCTACGGCATCTCTTCCTATAGGCGCTGTATTTGGTGTTGAGCGTCGTGAACAAGATTACGAACGTGTATCAGACACAGTTTACGAAGAAGGTCAGTTATTAGGTCAAGGTGGACCTTCACCAAGCCTATACGGTGCAATTGACGTGAACGAAGTTTACGGTGAGTTACAAATCCCAGTCTTAGATGAATTAAATGTTTCAGCAGCAGCTCGTTGGTCTGATTATTCAACAACTGGTTCAGATACTACTTACTCAATTGGTGTTGACTATACTCTTGCAGACACATACAAATTTAGAACTAGCTTTGCGAAAGTTGTACGTGCTCCTAACGTAGGTGAGTTATTTGCTGCTCAAAGTATTGGCCTTTGGAGTGGTGCAGACGGTTGTGCTGGTGATCCTACAGCAGCCGATGCAGCTGACAGACCAGCGTACTCAGCAAGCCAATGTGCTAATGCTGGCGTGAATGATTCACAATACGGAAGTATTGGTGAGTCACCTGCAGGACAATATAACCAGCTATCTGGTGGTAACCCAGCACTTCAACCAGAAGAAGGTGAAACGCTTACAATTGGTTTAGTTGCTTCTCCTTTTGAAAACTTTAACTTCTCTGTTGATTACTTCAAAATTGAAATCGAAAAGGTTATTGGTACAGTAGGCGCAGAGCGTATATTAAACAACTGTGCTGAAACTGGTGATGAATTTTTCTGTAATAACATTACTCGTAGTCCATCTGGTAGCCTTTGGTTAGGTCAAGCAGGTTTTGTAACAAACCTAAGTGATAATATTGGTGGTAGAACGTGGGAAGGGATTGATGCTACAGCTGCCTACTCAATGGATCTAGAAAATGCAAGCTTGAAGTTTGACATTAACGGTTACTACAGCATGAAGAAAGAAGTTGAACCTATCTTAGGTGATTCAACCTTAGCTTATGACTGTGCCGGTAATATTAATACAGACTGTTTTGCTTCGCCTAAATGGCGTCATACTGCTAACGTTAATTACATCCGTGATGACTGGCGTGTAGGAGCTAAATGGCGTTACTATGGTGGTATTGACTACGATGGAACAGCAGATGCCTCATTAATTGAAAACGGTGGTATAGGTTCTTATAGTTTTATCGACTTATCTGGTAGTTACTCTATTAACGAACATGTAACGTTTACTGGTGGTATGAATAATATCTTCGATAAAGAACCTCCAATGGTGGGTAATACTATTGCTTCAAATGCAAACACAGTTGCTGGATTTTACGATACATTGGGTCGCTTTATCCACATGAGTGTAAATTTGAAGTTTTAATGGGTTTATAAATCATTAAATTAAAGTTAACAAAAGCCCGATCTATTAGGGCTTTTTTTACGTAATGTAGAGGATAGATTTAATTTTTCGCGATACAAAACACTAACTCAGAAAGTATTAGAGGCACCATAAACGCTTTTGATATCATTACTAAGCAACCTATTGCATAACTTTTTATTGATTTTGTTATAAATTATTGAGTTAGAACTGGTTTTTTACATGGTTATTTTTTTAAAGGAAATCACCTTATAAGCATAAATAAAAGCTTTATTTCTAGATAAAACAATTGGTTATAATGTAACTTTCTTGAATTTATTTGTTCTTTATCTGTAAAACTATTGATTTTCAGGTTAAATAACTGTTGACCTTTGGTCATCTCTAATATTAGTATCGCATTGCTCAATTAGGTACTTAGTGTCATATATTGGCACTTAAGTACTCAATTTATAGTAATTAAAACTAATAAAATCATATATAAATATGACCCAGGGAGAATCAAATGTTAAATAATAAAGTTTCAAAGGCCGTTCGCTTAGCGATCGCTTTTGGTGCGGCTTCAACCGCTGCGTTTTCAGCAAGCTCGATTGCTGCTGAAGAGGGCGCTGATAAAGTTGAAAGAATTCAAGTGACAGGGTCACGTATTAGTCGCACAGATATGGAAACGTCAGTACCTGTTACTACTTATTCATTAGATGACATTAAAGCTACGGGTGCTCCTACCCTTGAGCAATTTGTACAACAATTACCAATTATTAGTGGTGGTTCATACGGTAGTAACGTTAATAACGGTGGTAATGGTAGCGTAACAATGAACCTAAGGGGTTTAGGTGCGAGTCGTACGCTTGTTCTTTTAAATGGTCGTCGTTTCAGTGGTGACATTTCTATTATTCCAATGGCGGCAGTAGCGAGAGTTGATGTTTTACGCGATGGAGCATCAACAATTTATGGCTCTGATGCAATTGCTGGTGTAGTTAACTTTGTTACAAACAATGATTACTCTGGTGCTGAAATAGAATTCCGCCATCAACAGACGAGTGAAAATGACGGCAAAACGTCTAATATCTCGTTCATTACCGGTGTTGAAACTGATAAAGGGAATATTGTATTCTCAGCAGGTTATGAACAACGTGATGCAATTTATGGTGAAGACCGTGATTGGGCAAGTTGTGTGCGCGCAGAAGATATAACAAAAGAAAATGCAGATGGTAGCGTTGAGGGCAAAGTGGTATGTGCTGGTGGCTCTGCAACAACCTCACCAGCTTCATTCTCTATTCCAGGTATTGTCGGTAAAACCTTTGTTAAAGGCGCGGATGGTAAACCTCGAGCAATAGAAAGTGCTGATCGTTATAACTATGCTGATACTAGTATCATTTATCAACCACTTGAAAAATATAATCTTTTCGGTTCCGCTAATTACGAACTTATCGATAGTGGTTTTTCTACTGTAACATTTGTATCTGAAGCATCATTTACACATCGTGTGAATAAAACCCGTTTGGCACCTGTCGGCACTTTCTGGAGTATGCCTGTTCCTGAAACAAATCCAGGGAATACATTTGGTGAAAAGGTATTTGCTCAACGACGTTTAACAGAATCTGAAGGACGTACTTCTGAATTTTCTATTACTGAATATTTAATTACTACTGGTTTTGAAGGTGAATTTAGCAATGGTTGGTATTGGGACACAAGCTATTCGTTCAATAGCCGCCGTAGAACTGAAGAAATCGGTGGGCGTATTCACCAAGAACGTGCTAATACATTGGTAGATCCAGAATTATGTTCTGCTAATGCAGCTTGTCCGGGAGTATGGGACCCGTTCCAAAAAGACTCTCTAACAAATGATATGAGAGATTGGATTATTGTTCCAATGAGCTCAACAAGTAAAGCAGAAGATACACAATTACAGTTCAATATTGCTGGTGAAACAAGCTTTGAATTACCAGCCGGTACTATTGCTTGGGCAACGGGGTATGAACATTTAACGACTCATTATACATCGTTACCGGACGGTGCGGCTGGTCTTGGGGCAATTTATGGTGTAGCACCAGACGGAACTGATGGCGGTTATACAACTGAATCATTTTATGCTGAGATTAATGTGCCTATTTTAGCTGACTTACCGTTTGCTGAGCGTTTAGATTTTACAGCAGCTGCACGTCGCACTGATGTAAGCTTAATTGATGACGCTGAAGTTACTACTAAGTTTGCTATTGAATGGCGCCCATATTCAGATTTATTAGTTCGCGCTAATTTATCAGAGGGCTTCAGAACACCTGGCGTGAGTACTTTATTTGCACCTCGTGCTAATTCAGCTGAAACTTATACTGATCCATGTATTAAATATGGTTCTAATCCTGATGCAAGCGCTGAACTTAAGGCTAACTGTGCTGCAGATGGTCTACCAGGTGATTGGGCACAACCTAACCAACAGTCTGGCTCTTGGGTAGGTGGTAATCCTGATATTGGTCCTGAGCAATCGGAAAGTAAAAATTTAGGCGTTGTATGGGCTCCAGAGTTTATCGAAGGTTTCAGTGTAGCGCTAGATTATTATGATATTGAAATTACAGATATTATAGGTGAGCTTTCAATCGGTACTATTAGTAATGAATGTTATAATAGTAAAGACTTTTCTTCACCATTATGTGCTCAAATTAAAGGCCCAGTTGCTTATGGTACAGTAGGTGGTCCTCGTCGTGATTCGCAAGGTAGTTTAAGTGGTGTTGAATTATCGACTCAGAACTTAGGTATTTTTAATTCAAGTGGTATAGACTTTGACTTAAAATACGGCCTAGATGTATTAGGTGGTGAGTTGAAGTTTAACTTAAATGGTACTTATGTTCTTGAATTAGATCACAATGAAGCTGAAGGTTTGGAAACAACAGAACTTCTTGGTGGATACGGTGCTGATGTTGCAAACGGTGGACGTGGTGCGTTTAATAAACTTCGTGCTAACTTTAGAACAAACTACTCACAAGGTGATTGGGGTCTTACTCATACCATCCAATATCAAAGTGCTGTAGATGACTATGCTGAGCCAAATGGTGTTTTATCTGACCGTGTAGGTACGGTAGCGTATAATGACATCAATGGTTACTATAATTTTGAGCATTTAACTCTTAGTTTAGGTATCAATAATATCTCTGATAAAGAGCCGCCATATGTAAGTAACGGCGATAACGGTGCACTTATTCGTGTTCATCGTTTGACCGGTCGTGAATACTACTTAAAAGCAACATTCAAGTTTTAACAACTAAATATTGCTAACAAGTAACTAGCCATATGAAATACCTGCTAATTTTAATCTGCAGGTATTTTTTTATCAAAAATTGACGTTTTATTTTCAAACATTATCTTAATATCGGTTAATAAAAAGAACTAATTGCCACTTCTAATCTTCGATAATTTAACTAAACAAGCAACAGATATGACTAGGTTAGTAGTTTGTTACGATACTAATGGTATATCAACGTGCTTTCCCTTTAATGGCATAATACCAATCTGCCAAATTATGTGATCTAATTAGCACACTGATACTTATCTACTTTTACTAAATTGAACTTAGAAAAATCCAAGCAACTTTTAGCTTTATCACGTAAAGAGCCGAATGCAAGAAAGCGAATACGCCTGCTTGCTGTTTCATTATTCTTTGAGGGTGAAAACAGAACGAATATTGCTAAGCGCCTAAATACAGCGCGCGGCAGTGCCAATAAATGGGTTTCAAACGACCTTAATAATGGCGTTACTGGCTTGAACAACAAACCGATTAAAGGTCGTCCAGTTAAATTAACCTTACAACAACTAAACACACTGTCAGATTATGTAAAACAGTCAGCAAGTTCTTCAGAAGGAGGCAGACTAATGGGGGAAGATATTGCTCAGTATATTTATGACCAGTTCAATGTAAGGTATCACACCGATCATATTTACAAACTGCTCAAGAAGCGTGGGTTTAGCTGGATCACAAGCCGTTCTAAGCACCCAAAGCAGTCAAAAGAAAGCCAAGAGGCTTTTAAAAAAGTTCCAAGT
>NZ_JACJEW010000061.1:0-22514 GCF_014164315.1 Pseudoalteromonas sp. SG44-1 | reverse complement strand
TTGAATACATCGAGGTTGATTATAATCGGACAAGAAGGCACAGTGCTCTCGGGTATCTAAGTCCAGTTAACTTTGAAAATAAAAATGTCGCTTAATGAAGTGTCCAGTCTGGCTGGAGCAGATCACTTTGTAAGCACCCGCCAGTTTTCTCAACGATGTTTAAATTGGTGTGCAATCTGATAGGTCTATCTTTTATCAATTCATCAGCCTCAGGTGTTTGCTTACTGCATATTCACTGTAGTAGAGCGGGAGGACAATATACTCCTTTTCCAGTGGTGATGAGCCTTGCGTGCCTGTGAGTTTAATTGTTTTGATGGGCTGGCATTTATTTATGTACGATTGTAGTGATTTTGCTTTGGTGCGTTTACCACTTTTTACTTCGATAGGCAGTATGTTGCCTTCGTCATCAGAGACCACAAATTCGATCTCCGCTCTTGCATCTCCCCATGAATATGTTGGGTCAATACCTTGCGCAGCGAGCTCTTGTTGTACAAAGTTTTCGGCCACAAAGCCTTTGTATTCATAGCCTTGTTGTTTTATTTCTTTATACCCAATGTTTAGCATATGATTTAATAAGCCCACATCAAAAAGAAATAATTTAACTATATTATCTTTTTTATATGCTGCTAGTGGGCTTTTAGGTGTGCCATCAATAGGGTGGTTTTTGAGTATCAAGCGGCACTTATTTAACCAAGAAATAGCGCTTTCAAAATCACTATAGCGAGATTTTTTATCGTGCATCCCTTTAAATTTAAAGCGATTAACCGATTCATCCATCACTGATGATAGCTGTGCTGGAACATTATTAAATACAGCCTCGATTAAACCTGCATCTACTTTTCCTGAGTATTTGCCGAAGTCTCGTTGATAGCCCAGTACTAAATTTTTATGAATGTCTGTTACAGCTTGAACGCGGTCAATGATACTGTGATCAGATAAATCGAACCATGTACTTACAGCCTCTGGCATACCACCCGTAAAGTAATAATCAGTGAGTTTTGAGAATAATTTACTATGTGCTGCACTTGAGTTTGTTTGTGCTGCAAATGCCTTAATTAGAGCGGTTTCTTTCGAGGCGATCAGAAACTCACGAAATGTGAGAGGGCGCAGATTATGTTGCTCCACTTTACCTACAGGAAAGGAGTTTAATAAACCGATATTAGAACCACTGGCGGCAATATGCATGTGCGGCGCTTGTTCAGCAAAGTATTTGAGGGACGTGACTGCTTTAGGGCATTCGCCTATTTCATCAAGGATCAGTAGATCTGTATTAGGGTCAAACGTTTTTCCTGTAAGTAGCTCTATATTAGATAGTACGTTTTCGGGGGATAACGAATCTGCGAATGCTTCACTCATTTGCGGGGACTCTAAAAAATCGATTCGAATCACGTTTGCAAAGGTACTGCCTAATAGAGTTTGTAATAAATAAGTTTTACCTGTTTGGCGAGCGCCATCAATTAATAAGGGTTTTCGTGCTGGCTTAGATTTCCAATCTAATAACTTTTCTAAAATTAATCGTTGCATGGCAGGTCTCGTATTACTCACTAGATGATTAATTACACTTTATTGCGCGAATAAATGCAAGTTTTTACACTTTTATGCGCTAATAAGTGTGTTTTTTTCACACTTTTATGCGCGAATAAGTGTGGTTTCCTTGTATAAATTAAATTGACTACTATTTTAAACGGTGATGTTTTACTTTGTTGTGCAGTAGCTTTTAAGGGATAGCGAAGATATGGCAATGCCTATTTCAGTCGATAACGCTGAACATTATAACTGGGGGCATAAGGGTGATAATTGTGATGGTTGGCATTTGGTGAAGAGTACTGCATTGAATGTGATCCAAGAGCGAGTGCCGACGGGGAGCAGTCGCATAAGCATGAGTTTGCAGAGCCGTTCTTTTTTGTACTTAATGGGCAGGCGACTTTGTTAGCGATATAAAACCCGCAACAAGGCCTACAGTGCCAGCGGGGTTAGTGCATCAGTTATGCAACTACGCTGCGGACGAGCTGGTTTTATTGTTACCTCAACGCCGCCAAGTCATGGTGATAAAGTTGTTACTAAGCAAGCCTTAATGAAATAAAAAGCCATTGGATTAACAATTAAAAGGCTAGCGCCTTACCAACGCTCTTAAAGCTTATGTTGGTAAGGTTTCGTTATTAATGACGCTAGCTTTTTATTGTAGTTATCATTTATTTTTTGAAAAATTATCTATGAATTTTTGAACATAAGGATCACAAGAGCCGTAACTTACAATAAATATATCAAGGTCTGCGTACTCGTATAGTTTCAAGGCGCGCTCAATGGCTTGTAAAATCCATTGTCTATCATTACCAAATACGCCACCACCAATAAGTGTTAGGTATACTTTATTGTTTCCAGTTTTTTGATAGTTCAAAATAGCAGAGCATATTGTTGCTTCGTAACAAGCCTCTAATATCAGTTTGGCAAAATTAGCCCATAACGTTGGAGGTATTTGTGAATATGCGACAGGAAGCGCTGAACAATAAACTTGGCTGACTGTTTGCTTTAGATCATTTAGTGTCACCTCTGTATCCCATTGGATGCCAATGCGTAACAAAGCTTTTAATTTGTCGAGTTCAGATTTAGTCGCAGAGTTAAT
The DNA here is from genome assembly GCF_014164315.1 of Pseudoalteromonas sp. SG44-1. Classification (NCBI taxonomy): domain Bacteria; kingdom Pseudomonadati; phylum Pseudomonadota; class Gammaproteobacteria; order Alteromonadales; family Pseudoalteromonadaceae; genus Pseudoalteromonas; species Pseudoalteromonas sp. SG44-1. The sequence goes on along the minus strand of NZ_JACJEW010000061.1, from coordinate 19,891 downwards.
TTTTTCATTTATTTCTATTAAACCTTCTTCAGATGCCAAAGCATAACCATTTTTCATTTGCCAAAGACGGTTATTTTTATTTCCTAATGCGGCACCAATGTCACTCAGGCAATCGATCTGATTATTAGCCGTTTGACCAATTTCACCATTTACGTTTGCAAAATAGTTTCGATAAATAGTTCCGGCACCTGCAGCTATAGCGCAAGCAGGTCCTTGAGTACGATCATACTCATAGCCATCGACACCGTGCTCAGGTGTAACATCAGGAGAAACCATTTCTAAGAGGTTGAATTGGGAGGCAACCTGGAATAATGCGCCGACATTGTTCTTATCAGTATGAAGGTCTTGAACATTCGCAACGATTTCACGAATAGAGTTTTTTGTATCTAGCGCTTTATTATAATTAACGCGATTTCTTAATTCGGCTAATGATGGTGTTTCTAATAAGCCGCAATGATATTCCTTTGCATTAATATGAGATTTTAAAATATTACCGTTAACTGATAAATTTTTATGCACTTGTAACGGGGATTCTTCACTAAAGCCTGTCAGTTTTTCAAACCACATATAAAATTCCTTTTAGCTACTTGGCGAGCCTATAAAAAGGCTCGCTTTAATGTATTTTATTGAAATGCAGCCATAGCTGAATTCGTCTTTACTCAATTACTTACTATGCGCCAATATAGAGCTATTTATTAAAAACTAACGCTCTTGTAACATACGCTCAAATTCTGCCATCGCTAATTGCTCTGCTTCGTTACGGCTGGCAATCATTGTTTCAAAATCGGTTTCAATAGTTGCTAAAACAGCGGGCGGATTCATGCGTTTAATGCGTGAAAATTGCTCATCTTCAGTTTCATCGTAAGCGAGTATGGCAAGCGTGATTGAGTTTCGCTCTACACCTTCTGAAAATATACCTTCGTTATCTAAGCGAGTTAACACGCGCTCTAAGGTTGATAACCATGCTTGCCAATATTTTTGGATTTCTTCATCACTGACTATTTCATAGCTATCGTCATTGTCGAGTGTTTGTAGAATTTCACTACTGTGTTCAAAATATTCTGAGTAATCTTCTAATGATGGAAAGTCACTGACGTTCCATTTAGCGAGTAAACGGTCATCTTCTTCGCAGTCATATTCGTCTTCAAATGTGCTTTGAAAATCAGTATGAGTATTGAACATAGGTAAAAATGAACAGCTACCAGAGTGATAAAAACCGATTACATAAATATCATCACCCAAGTCAGCTAAAATTTGCTTGAATGCTTTTTTACTATCTAAATATAACGCTTCTTCAAAAGTAGAAAAGTCAGTTTCCATGTAATCATTCCTTGTAAAAAATTAATAATTTGGCAGTTTATCATATGTAATAAAGCCAATTAATTAAATTAACTGGCTTTTTATTATTTATGCTCCAGGGCCACATTCCATACATTGGTTAATGATATCTGGGCCAAATTTCAGCTTAGCGTTTAAATCACGCAGTGCGGTACGTAGGCCTTCTTCTATCACTGGGTGATAAAATGGCATGTCGAGCATTTGTGGTACAGTCATTTTGTTTTGTACAGCCCATGCCAGTAGGTGGGCGATATGCTCAGCTTGTGGGCCAATAAACTCAGCACCTAAAAATAAGCCTGTGCCTTGCTCTGCGTATAAACGCATATGACCTTTGTTTTTCAACATTACGCGGCTGCGGCCTTGGTTTTCAAAGCTGACCTCGCCAATTTCAAAACAACCACACTCACCATAACGAGCCGTTATTTGCTTGTACGTTTCACCGACCATAGCAATTTGTGGGTCGCTGAAAACGGCTGCAATTGGCGCTCGGCGCAGGCCAATACGTACATCAGGGAAACGCCCCGCGTTTTGCCCTGCGATGGAGCCTTGGTCGCTCGCTTCATGCAGTAGTGGGATCATGTTACTGGCATCTCCGGCGATAAATATATTGGAGTCGCCACATTGCATTGTGTGTTTATCAGCGATTGGTACGCCACGTTCATCAAGCTCAATGCCAGTGTTTTCAAGACCGAGTTTGTCGGTGTTTGGTACGCGGCCCGTCGCGGCAAGTACGTAATCAAATTGCTCGGTTTGTTTGTTGCCGTTTTTGTCTACATAGGTAAGCTGCGCTTTATCGCCTATTTGTTTCATATCGGATACGTTTGAATCGGTATCGACAAAAAATTCTTCAGCAAATACAGTATTTGCGTAGTCTTTTATAACTGGGTCGGTAATTGGGCCAATCGCGCCACCCACACCAAATAGTTTTACCTTAACACCTAAGCGGTGTAGCGCTTGGCCAATTTCGAGGCCAATAACACCAGGGCCAAATACAGCAACTGACTCTGGCAAGTCTTGCCAATCGAAAACGTCATCGTTAATGATCAGTCTGTCGCCAAAGTTATTAAATACCCCAGGGTATGAAGGGCGAGAGCCGGTAGCAATTACAAAGCGCTTAGCGGTAATAATTGTATGGTCGTCAATCTGTACGCGATTGGCATCTAAAAATTTTGCGTAGCCTACTATTTTATCATCGCTTGGAATGTCATCGACGGCTTCTACTACAAAACCTACGAAGCGGTCACGCTCATTGCGCACGCGTGCCATTACTTCAACACCGTTTATGCTTGGTTTTGAGCTGTGCACACCAAAGGCTGGCGCGGCTTCAATTGCATGGGCGGCTTCTGCGGCGGCAATAAGTAATTTACTTGGCATACAGCCAACACGCGCACAGGTTGTACCGTATGGGCCTGCTTCAATCATTAATACGTTAGACGTGTGTTGTTTTGCATTGCGGTAAGCGCTTAAACCTGCGGTGCCAGCACCTATTACAACAACGTCTGTGTTTAGTTCTTTCATGGTGATGTCCTCAATACCAATTTTATTAAAAAACTGGTTTTTAAATTAGTTAATAAAATAGGTATTTAAAATGGGTATTTAAAAAGGGTATGGATAGGGGCATTGCTGCCCCTTATTATTTGCTTAAGGTATTACTTAATTAAGCAAAGTATTTTTCTAAATCGTCAGAGCCACCAATGTGCTTACCGCCGATAAATACTTGTGGTACGGTCTCACGGCCTGAAATAGCTTTTAGGCTAGTCAGTGATGCGCCGGCACCCATAGTGATCTCTTCGTATACTAGGCCTTTCTCTGTTAATAATGCTTTCGCTTTTTTACAGAAAGGGCAGCCAGGTTTAGTGAAAATGCTCACCGGCTCTGGTTTAACTTGTTTAGGGTTGATGTAATCAAGCATAGTGTCTGCATCTGATACTTCAAACGGGTCGCCAGGTAAATCTGGTTCGATGAACATTTTTTCAATTACGCCATCTTTAACCAGCATAGAGTATCTCCAGCTGCGTTTGCCAAAACCTAAATCGTTTTTATCAACTAACATGCCCATGCCGTCAGTGAATTCGCCGTTACCGTCTGGTAATAAGGTAATGTTTTGTGCTTCTTGATGCTCAGCCCATGCATTCATTACAAAGGTATCGTTTACTGATAAACACACAATGTCGTCAACGCCGTTTTGTTTAAGTACACCAGCTAATTCGTTGTAGCGTGGTAAGTGAGTTGATGAACAGGTTGGTGTAAATGCACCGGGTAGTGAAAACACAACCACTGTTTTACCTTTAAAAATGTCATCGGTAGTTACTGATTTCCATTCGTCATTTTGACGTGTTGCAAATGTAACCTGTGGAATTGTTTGACCTTCAATATTCTTTAACATGTTTTTTAGTTCCTCTTGATTTGTTGATAGCCATTATGTCGTGAAAGTTATAATAGCTCCAATCGTTTGTTTATATTAGTATGATAGGTATTACCGATTAATTGTGAGTTTGCAGTGAATTTAAAAGATCTTGAATACGTAAAAGCGATTGCGCACTTTAAGCATTTTCGTAAAGCCGCCGATGCATGTTTTGTCAGTCAACCCACTCTCAGTGGACAGGTTAAAAAACTTGAACAAGAGCTGGGTGTTACTTTATTTGACCGCTCTACTAAGCAGGTTACTTTAACGGCTCAAGGTGAACGTTTGTTGACACAGATCAAAGTGATCTTAGAGCAAACCCAAATATTAAAAGAGCTAGCAGCAACGTCATCGTCGCCACTACAAGGTAAAGTAAGAATAGGCATTATTCCAACGATTGCACCGTATTTATTACCCACCTTACTCACCTCGATGAAAGAAGCGTTTGCTGATAGCCAATTTGCTTTTGTTGAGATGCAAACCGCGACTATATTAAGCGCACTGGATAACGGTGAGTTAGATATTGCTATATTAGCAGATGTGCCTGAACTTAAACTTTATCATACAGTTAAATTGTATAAAGAAGACTTTTTGGTTGCTATGTCAGCGCAAAATAGTTTATCAAAACGCAGTAAAATAGCGTTAGATGAGCTACAAGAGTGCAGTTTATTGATGCTCAGCGATGGTCATTGTTTTAAAGATCAAGCCCAGCAATTTTGTTTTGCCGCTGGGGTTGATGTGTCCAATGAGTACCGAGGTAATAGCTTAGAAACCTTATTAGCATTGGTGGCTATGGATGATGGGGTAACCTTTGTGCCTAAGCTTGCGTGCAAAGAGCGTGCAGGTATTAGCTACTTGCCAATCTTCCCAACTCAACAGCGAAGTGTGGTTTTGGCCTGTCGTAAACATTACCCGCATTTAGCGGGCATTGAATTACTTGCTAATTGGCTTATTGAGCACCCAAGCTTACACCAACAATTAACTAAGGCTCTAAATTAGTCAGTTCTACTACATCATTTATTTGAATATTAGGCAGTGGTTGTTGGTCAATACTGACGGCAACCGCACTTTGTTGATATACCTGCTCAACTTGTATTTGATTGAGCGTGGTGATCAGGTGTGGCATTTTATTTCCCGCTGCATCCGTTAAATAGTTATGATGTGCAATATTTAAGCGTTGGCCTTTTTCAATACCATGAGCTTTGCCTAAATTAATAATTAGCTTATTGTTTTCTATATGTAATATTTTACCTTGGGTTTCAAGGCAAGCCATTGCGGCTTGTAAGTCGTAACTAACGGTTTGGTTTATGTCGGCTATATTTTGGCCGTAATCTGAACTCCAAAATTTATCACTAAACACGTCAATAATTGCAGTTTTTTCAAATGGCCAGATAGCTTGACTGCGATAACTTTTTTGCCACATTCGCTCGTAAGTGGTGCCATCAAACAAGGCAAAATCTATTTTATATGAACGTTGGTAGGTTTCGTCCTGCCAAAAAGCATAACTGTTATTGAGTTTATCGCCATTTGAGATATCAACAATTTGACTTAACAATACATACTGAGAATTACTGCGGCTCGATATTTCTTCTAATAGGGCATTACTGTAATCGTATTGTTGATTAAAAAATTCGCCAACGCGGATCGGAAAATTAAAATAAGCCGTTGGTTTAGCATTCATAGCCGATTGATTTAACGTTTTGTAGAGTGCTTCGCTGGTGGCTTTATTAATGTCAAATATTTGACCCATCTTCGCTTGTTCGCGATTATTTAATTGTGTTTGGGTGATCGCAACAAATTTAGTAAATTGGTTCGCAGGGCAGTGTTCTTGTTGAGGGAAGATATCCAAGCGCAAAGTAATTGCAAATTGATCGGCTTTACGATCTTCGCTGATCATCTCTATCTTTTGAATTTCGCCATGGCTGTTTATTTTTAGTTGATCTTGGGTTAACACCCCATCTACTAAGGTTTGCATTGAGCTGACGCGTGCCCCTGAGAACACTAAAGCTTGGGTGATAGCATCTTTTATTGCCGCCGATTTTGCCGCACTTATATCATCATTTTTAATGCTTGCATGGCCGGTTGATTCATACCATTGGGCAACTGTATGGGAGGAAAATAGACTAATACTTAGCCAACTGCTGGCGATTACTACCATTGATAAAATTCGCTTCATTACCCTAACCCCATGAATATACATTTGCTATTAACAGTGACAGAGCAAGGACTGTACCAATTGTTTTGCAAGGTTGCTTTAAAACCGTCATAGCAGTTAATTATGGCATTGATCGTGCATTGATTTAGTTATTAATGATTCTTTTAAAGCGTGAGAGAAGCCATGCGTATTGTGATTTCAATTTGTATATTAGCAAGCTTAGGTCTAGCTGGCTGTAGCAGTATTTTTGATAAACATGTGGAATATAAGTATATTGAGCCAGATAACTACCCAATTCTAAAAGCCGTGGGTTATGCGCCGATCAGTGCGCAACCGGGTGATAACCAATCACAACGCTCATTAATGGCGATTAAAGCATCAAAACTAGAAGCGTATCGTGAGCTGGCAGAGCAAGTATATGGGCAAAAAATTACCGCAGGCACCACAGTGCAAGGCAGTATTGCACAAAACGATCACTTGCAAGGGCAAGTACAAGGGATTATTAAAGGCGCACAAGTAATTAAAACCTATGCCGTAGGTGATACCTATGCCACAGAGTTACAACTTGATATGAAGCGGGTGCATGACTTATACATAGGTGAAATTAAACCACGCGAAGTTAAAAAAGTAACTTATTACTAAAACGCTTGATCTAATAAATTAGTTGTTAGTTATGTTAGTAACTAACAAAAGACACGCTAAAATATCTCACAGTGAATACTTCAGTGCTATGCTTTATTTAATGTTTTTTATTGAATAAAGCTTGTGGCACGTAAAAAAATAACTCGGTTTTTATTAATATACTTATGGTCGCGTCAGTGAGAGTTTTACACTTTTGCTGCATGCTTTTGCGAAAGTTTAGTAACTGCCCGTTACTGCATTTTGCGCTATTGTTTATATTAGTTACCAGTGTGGTTTTTGCCGATCGTCTCCCCATCCAGTTTAATGTCTTTTTAGAAAAAATGAACCTGCAATTTGGACCAACGCGCGTAGCGGTAGCACGTAATTGGCAAACGATGTTGGTTCAGTCACAGAATCAAACTGAGCAACAAAAAATCTTAATCGTAAATGATTTTTTTGCTCGCAACTTACGCTATCGTACTGATATTGAGCTATGGCAGCAAAATGATTACTGGGCAACGCCACTTGAAACATTAGGCAAAGGCCTTGGTGACTGCGAAGATTATGCGATTGCTAAATATATTAGTCTGCGAGTACTAGGCATTGAAGATGATAAGTTACGTTTGATCTACGTTAAAGCACAGATCGGCGGTCCTAACTCAAAACAAACTCAGGCGCATATGGTGTTGGGGTATTTTGTTACTCCTAATGCACAACCGCTGATATTAGATAGTTTAATAACAAAAGTACTGCCTGCCGCTAAACGCACCGATCTAAGCCCCGTTTTTAGTTTTAACAGCCAAGGCTTGTGGGCGAACAACTCAACCCAAAGTGTTGCCAATCCAACTGCTAGGTTATCTCGCTGGCGACGAATTATTGAACAAACACAACAAGAAGGAATTATCTGGTGATGTCATTTATGTCCTTATTTAAACGTGAAAGTAAGATCACTTTACGCCAAGAACTGTGGTTGGCTATTTTAGTGGTCATAATTATTGGTTTCGTCAGTAGTGTGCTCATTAGTACGTATTCGGCTAAACAGTATTTTTCTTCTCAGTTGTATTTAAAAAATATTGATAATGCTAATGGCTTGGCTTTAATGCTCAGTCAGCTGCATAAAGATCATGTTGAATTAGAGCTACTTATTTCTGCTACTTTTGATACAGGGCACTACCAACGTATTGAATTGCAGGACCCGCAAGGTGAACCGATCGTAAAACGAGTATTTAGTGGTGAATTTGATACATCGGCGCCACTTTGGTTTCATCATCTTTATCAATTACATGTGATGCCAGGCGTTGCGCAAGTGAGCGATGGCTGGCAGCAGTTTGGTACTTTATATGTAGAGAGCCATAGTCAATACACAGAGCAAGCGCTATGGGAGAGCGCGATTCGATTATTCTGGAGTTTTTTTATGGTGGCGATTACCGCATGTATAGCGAGTGCTCATTTTTTAAGTCGAATTTTACGCCCGTTAGATGATGTTGTGCAGCAAGCAAATGCGCTAGGTGATAAACGTTTTATTAAATCTAAAGTACCAAAAACGTATGAATTTGCTCGGTTAGTTAGTTCGATGAATCTTCTGTCAACGCGCTTTAGTCGTATTATTAAAGAAGATAATAAACGCTTAGAGGAGTTTCGTTTTAAAAGCCAGCACGATGAATTAACTGGCTTGGCGAATCGAGAGTATTTTTGTGCCACTTTAGAAGCACAATTGGAGCAATCAAAAGAACATGCTCATGGCGCGTTATTTTTATTTCGTATTGTCAATCTTGACCTGATCAGTGAGCAAATCAATCGTGTTGAGATGGTGGCTTTTTTACGCCGCTTTACACAAACATTGGTCGCTTTTTTAGAAGCCAATGAAGATCGTTTTTCAGCAAGTCATATTGCCCGTATGTCTCATAGCGATTTTGCGGTATTGGTAAATGACACTGATGATATCGAAAGTCTGAGTTCGAAGGTACTTAAACAACATGCAGTATTACTGGCAGAATACAGTCATATTGGTTTAACTATCCCACACAGTTGTAGTTATATAGAGCGTGAAGATAGTCGTTTTACATTGTTAAAACGGGTCGATAATTTATTAAAAGCCGCCGTGGCAGAGCCGACAATACAGGTTCAAATTAATAATAATAAGCAGCGCAATGAATTATTTTCTGACGCTGCTAGTTGGCGTGAGGCGATTGAGCGCGCGTTAGATAATAATGACTTAGATGTGTTGCTTTATCCGGTTAAATCTTTTTCGGGTAAGTTATTACAAAACCAAGTGAGCTTAAGTTTATTACTCAATGGTGAGCTCTATCGTAGTGGCTATTACTTACAATGGGCAAAGCGATTGAAGTTACTTGCTCGATTAGACTGGGGCTTGATCAAATATCTGGTACAAACATTTGAAGCGCGAGAGGATTTAAAACTTATATCGGTGGAATTATCACAAGAAACATTATTAGATGATGCCGCGCTTGCTGCGATATTGACTTATTTATTGGCGTTTCCAAAATTAGCAGCGCATATTTGTTTTGATATACGTGAAAGTTTAGCTGTTGCTGAATTGACTATTTTTAAAGATTTTTGTATGCAAGTGAAAAGTATGGGAGCAAAAGTGGCACTGAAACGGGTCGGGCCAGCTTTCACTAAAATAGATAAAATTCATGAGTTAGGTCTTGAAATGATTAAAATTGATAGTATTTACGGACACAATATTAGTTACAGCCAAGATAATCAGACTTTTTTAAGAGGAGTGTGCGCACTAGCTCATTCAATTGGTATAAAAGTCATTGCTGAGGGCGTTAATAACCCCGAAGATCAGGTGACATTACAAGGGCTAGGATTCGATGGCATAGTATCGCAACCAGTTGATGATGAAGTAAAAGCAAGCGCGGAAGAATAAAATATAGGGTTGTGTATTCTGCCCAAGGTAGACTCTAATCTACGGACATAGTATTGCGTTTGTACTCTGGTTCTTAATGTAGAAAAATGCGGTTGATTTATAACATTACGGAAGATGCACAAGTATTAGAAATTGAATTCTCAATTTTTTAACTTCCTTTTACTGCGAGCATCAATTGCATACGGTCACGAACTTTGAGCTTGTTAAAAATCGAGCTCATATGTTCTTTAACGGTACGTTCGGTAATGTTTAATTGCTTTGCAACCATTTTATTACTGGCACCTGTGACAACAATATCGACCACTTGGTGTTCGCGTTTGGTTAATAGTGTTAGATCACAAGCATGCTGATAACTGATTGACTGCTTTGAGAGCACGCCGACTAAATTTGATAGCAACTGACCCGGTAACCAGATGCCGCCACTGATAACGGTTTCTGCCACTTGCTCTATAATTACCTTACTGGCAAATGCTTCAACATAACCGCGAGCTCCCACTTGCAGCGCAGCGCAGAGTTCTGCCATGTTTAACTCTTTGCTCATCACAATCACTGGAATGCGATTTTTACTGTACCTTTGTACTACGCTAAGCCAATCAGGACTGCCAGCTAAGATCCATAAAATAGTATCTGCTGTAATATTGTGTGGTTGTTGCTGTCGTATTTCACATTCAGGGTAGGCTGCTTGCCAGTGAGGTGAAATAAACTTAGCTTCGGTGATAAAGACACTTTGGCGCATTATAGTTCCATATTAAAAATGTAAGAATAATATTAATTAACGCTCAGTCATTGCTAATGAGGTTGCTCGTAATACCGGTTTAAGCAAGTACTCCAACACGGTTTTTTTACCAGTAATAATATCTACCTGAGTTGTCATTCCTGGAATAATTGTTAGGTTTTCGGCAAAGTGGCTTTTGTCCGTTTTCAGCTGTACTAAATAAAACGTGTTGTCTCGCTCATCAGTAATCGTGTCGGCACTAATTTGTATAACTTCGGCGCTTAGTCCGCCGTATATCGCAAAATCGTAAGCACTAAATTTGATCATTGCAGCTTGTCCCGGACGTAAAAAAGCAATGTCTTTCGGAGGGATTTTGGCCTCTACAATCAGTTGGTCATCCAGCGGTATTATTTCAAGTACATCACTACCAGGTTGTAAAATGCCACCGACGGTATTGACCATCAGGCGTTGCACAGTGCCATTAACCGGAGAGCGAATTTCAGTTTGGGTGACTTTATCTGCTAAACCAGATTCGGTTTCTTTAATTGCATCTAGGCGCAGCCGTGCTTCAGAAAGCTCATTATTCCAACGGTTTATCATAGATAATTCGACTTCGTTTACTTTATTCTTCGCTTCATTAATAGCAGAAAGGCTACGATTAATAACAGCCTTAGTGCGGTTTATCTCACCATTTAAATCAACAGCTTGGCGTTCTAAACGAATAATATCGATATCAGATACTGCGCCTGAGCGTAGTAATGGGCGGGTTACTTGTAGTTCGCGGTTTATTAATCGTAAGGCATTGCTATGCTGTTGCAGGGCTGCTTGTGCTTCGATATGATCTTGACGGCGTTGTTCTAATTGGCGTTTATGAATTGCGACTTGTTGTTCAAGCTCTTGGTTATTACTGGTGTAAAGTGCTTGTTCGTGCATCACGACTCCCGGCGCATCAGCAGTGAGTTTAGTCTCAAAAATTAACGGTTGTTTTTTAGTCTGAGCTTCAAGACGCGCTACTTTGGCACTGAGTGACAACACTTTTGACTGGTTTTCTCTAAAGTTCGAAATATATCTGGTAGGGTCTATTTTTATTAATACATCGCCAGCATTGACGATTTGCCCTTCGCGGACATTAATTTGCTCTACCATGCCGCCATCGTAGGATTGGATCAGTTGCAATTTATTTGATGGGATCACTCGGCCTTCACCACGAGCAACTTCATCTAGGTTTGCAAATGCAGACCAAACAACCAGCAACACCATACTTAAACAAATTAAATATAGCAGTAACTTGGCACTGGCTGGTTGCTGTTGCATTTTTTCCCATTGTGCATCGACCACCCAATCTTGGCTATTAGGTGGGGATAACCAGCCTTTAAATAAGTTATTAAATATTGATGGCTTTTGTCCTTTACTAGTCTCAATGGCACGACCGACAGATTCAAAAGAGCGTTGCTCTATAGTGATTTTATTTTTACTCATGAGGCACGCTCTACGGCTTGATTATTGAGAGACGCGATAACGTTGGCTTTTGCACCGTCGGCGATAATTTTGCCATTATCAATTACGATAATACGATCGACTAACTCAAGTAATGAGGTTCTGTGAGTAACAACAAGTAAGGTTTTATCTTGGCTGTGTTGTTTTAAATTGGCGATGATTTTGGCTTCGCTATTATGATCCAGTGCTGAGGTTGGTTCATCGAGAATGAGTATGGGTGGATCATTGATCAATGCTCGAGCCATTCCCACAGCTTGGCGTTGTCCACCAGAAAGTAAGCGACCTTGTTCGCCAACTTGTAGGTCAAAGCCATCAGGATGAGAGTTTATAAGATCGAATAATTGGCTACGCTCGCAAGCACTAATAATTTGTTCATCTTTGGCGTGCCATGCACTTAAGGTGATGTTGTCTTTGAGGGTGCCAAAAAATAGTGAGATAGTTTGTGGAACATAACCAATGTTATGGCGTAATTCTGCGGGATCTATTTGGTGAATATCGGTGTTATCAATTAAAATTGATCCTGAATTTGGCTCATGCAGCCCTAGGATTAACTTCTCTAGGGTGCTTTTTCCTGAGCCATTACGTCCTAGGATAGCCACTTTTTCACCGGCTTTGATTTTAAATGATACACCTGATAATGCTTCGTTACTGTCATCAGCATATTTAAAGTGCACATCATGAAACTCTATATCACCACGTAAAACGGGGTGACTTAACCAATGCTTTCCTGCAGGACGCTCAATTTCTTTTTCCATTATTTCATTGAGTGAATGCATGGCAATAGCGGCATGGTGAAATTGTGCTAACACAGCGGCAGATTGACCGATTGGCCCCATAGTGCGTGAAGATAATAAATAGGCGGCGATCAAGCCTCCTTGGGTTAAATCACCAGCAATAACTAAGTGCACCCCAATAATCATAATTATCACGCCAACACATTGTTGTAGCCAAGTGGCTGAGTTAGCAATTGAACCGGAGATCAGCCGGCTCTGTGCATTAACCCGAGCAATATAAATGGTTGATTTTTCCCATGCAGCCTGGGTTTTACATTCACTATGAAAGCTTTTAACGTCCTCGATATTGGTGAGACTCTCTACTAAAATAGCATTACGCATTGAACTGGCTTTCATTGTTTGCTCTGATAGCGCTTCTAATTTACGGTGGGCGGCTAAGGCATAGCATAGTAGCAACAGTGCTCCGACAATGATCGGGATACTAAGCTGTACGCCAATGATAGCAATCACGGTGAGGTATAAAAGTACAAAGGGTAAATCAACCAAAGCGATAAGCGTGATTGAGCTGAAAAATCCTCGCACAGCTTCAAATGACTGGATATTGCTGGCAAATGAGCCCGCTGATGTAGGGCGGTTTTTTAACTGCATACCCAGTACTCGCTCCATAATAACTGCGGAGACTTTTACGTCGATACGACTTGCTGCGAGTTCGACAAAATAGCTGCGTACTAACCTTAAAATGAAGTCGGCGGTCAGCGCGATTAATACGCCAATGGCTAATACCCATAGTGTTTCAACAGCTTGATTTGGTACCACTCGATCATACACGTTCATAACAAATAATGGCATCGCAATTGAAAGTACGCCTAGTGCAATGGCTGAAATAATCACGTCTTTATACAAGGATCGACATTCTTTTATCACGCCCCAAAACCAGCCGTCTTTAGATAGTTTTTGCAGCACTGGCGAGCGGGCATCAAAGGTGAATTCAGGACGTGTATAAATAACAATATCAGTGGCATTTTTGCTCAGATCTGTAATTTGTAAGGTTACTGCCGAATCGCTGAGTTCAGGGTAAATAACTTCTACGGTGTGTAATTGCAGATCCAGTGCAGTGATCACACAGGCTTGATTATTTTCTAGTAGTAAAATAGCGGGTAATAATGCCGTATTGATTTTAATAAGTTGTTTATTTACAACTTTAGTTTTAAAACCAATGCGTTTTGCAGCCCTTGAAAAACCAGAAGGAGTAAGATTACCTTGCTCAAGAGGAAGTCCATTTAGCAAGGTTTCGCGGGAAAATTCACGATCATGGTAGTGGCATAAAATTGCTAAGCAGTCGACTAAAATACCACCATGACCGATTTCATCATCTATTTCCATATAGCTTCCAATATCACTTTATATTGTTTAACTAGTTCAGATTAATAACTTGCCGCAACAAAGCTATTGCCAGTTTCTGTGTCTGTGATCACAGCTTCAATACGGCGGTTAGCGGCGTTAGCTCGAACAGAGATCTCATTAATTCTTGGTTTATCTACTCCATAACCGAGTGACTTAACCCGTTTAGGGGCAACACCGTATTGCTGAATTAAAATTTCAGCCACGGAGAATGCTCGTTTTTCTGATAGTTTTTTATTGTAAAGAGCAGGCCCTTCGAGTGAAGCATGCCCTTGTATTTCAACATTTTTAGATGGGTGTGATTTTAAAAAATCAGCGAGGCGTGCGATTTCTTGCAAATACTCAGGGCGCACAACACTTGAATCAGCCACGAACGGAATACCGATCTCGACGTTACTAGTATTACTGTTGTATTTAGTGCAGCCTTTTTCATCTACCTCAGTCAAGGTTGGGGTCGAAGGGCAATCATCTTGTTCGTTGGCAACACCGTCATTATCATCATCACTAAATGTACTGCTATTTAAGGTCGGTGCATTGAGATAACTGGGCATCGCAGTCATGCTCATATAGGCGTTATCTTGTTGGGCTTTTTTTTGCAAAAATGCTTGCCGATTGATTGTTGCTGCAACATCGTATTTAGGGCAGATAAACTCGGCATTATGGGCAATAGTATCATCTGTTAATTCAGTGATTTTCGGGAATTTGTCTGAGCTTACATTAAGTGTCGGAAGTAGTTTTCCCATTTCTGCTAGCATCGCTAATATGGCACTTTGACGTTCATAAAGTGCTGCTGTATAGGAACGGTTTGACTGGAATGACTCGTTTTCTGCATCCAACACATCTAATAACGTGCGTTGACCAATATCAAATTGATCTTTATAGGCAACTTTTACTTTGTCTGATGAGCGGCGATGCTGGTCAAGGGCTGGTAATTTACTTTCAAGTACTTTGACATTGTTATAAGCAACTTGCAGATTTTGACGAATTTCGATACAGGATTGATCTCGCTGGTATTTTGCAATATTAACTTCTTGATAAGCTTGTTCTAAATTAGCGCTATCGAGGCCCCCGTTATAGAGATTGTAACGTACATCAATCCCAACCCGGGCTTCGGTACGGGTTTGATTAAAACCAAGTTCATCGCGATCTTGGGAGCCATATCGGGCGGATAAATCAACCTTTGGATGAAAGGCGGATTTCTGCGATTGGGCATTTGCTTGCTGCGCTTCAATATTGTAGAGCGATGCATAAAAATTTGGGCTGTTTTTATAGGCAATATCAAGAGCTTGATTAATCGAAATGGGGATGCTGTCTTCATTTAATTTTGCAGCCACGGTGCCTTGCTGAGGAAGTTCGCCGACTATGCGTAAGTAGCGTGCGCTAACATCATGGAGATTTGCGTATTCAGTCATTACATTTGATTGTGCAAGTGATAGGCGGCCGCTGATCTGTTCAAGATCGGCAGCTCTTGCAACTCCAGCACCAACACTTTGCTCAATTTGCTGATAAACCGATTCATGCTCTTGAAGATTTTTTTGTGCCAGCTCAACTAACGTGGTGAACTTCTGTACATCAAGGTAGGCAACGCTTGCTTGCAGGGCGGTTTGCTCTGCTTGGGAGAGCATTTCAAAATAGCGAATGAGCTGAATTCGCTCAAAGCGTTTAACTGTATTAGATGTTTGGAAACCATCATAGAGCATTTGTCGTAATGTTAACTCTGCCGTATTTCGATTGTATTCATCTTCTACGCCGTAGTTGCGCTTTTCATAGCCGGCACTGATTGATGCGTCTAGGGTCGGTAAATACCCAGATTGTGCTGCGTCAATGCCATAAACAGATGCTTTAAAAGCATGCCAAGCTTGCTGAACTTCTGGGTTGCTCGCAATCGCTTTGTCGGCTACATAAGTTAAAGGCATGATCGAAGTTTGTTCTGCATAAAGATTGGGGGTAAATCCATTTGCAGCTAAAACCAAACCAATTAGAGTTGTAAATCTAGTACCGGTAAAGTTAGTTTTCTTAGCCATTTCGTCCTCTTAGATCCAAATTTATGGGCAATTAAATTTAGTTTTAGACAACGAAATCAATTTGTGCAAATAGAACTTTGATAAAGCACAAAAATTAATTTCTACCAGTTTTTTAATCTTTTAATACAATTTTAAAAATTCAAAACCTGTACTTTAGTCCAGTATCCTTTTGGCTGTGATGTCCTAAATTTGAGTAATACAAAGGTATAACTCTTGATTAAAGGCAGCAAAATGGACGCAAATCAATTACTGATCATAGACATTCAAGGCTCAGCTGGGATTGTTTTAGAAGATGGTTCAATTCGGGCATTATCGTTGGGGGACGCGCTGACGGTTGGTGATGTTATTATCACTGCTGAGAACTCCTCGGTTATGATCGATATCAAAGGTATGTCTCTGTCTATTCCTGCCAATCAACGGGTAAGAATCACCCCCGACCTTGTTGCCGAAACGACCCGCGATAGCTCAGAAACAACAATTTTTGATGATAGTATTGATGATGCCATTGCTAGCTTAAACCAACCGAATACTGCAGATGAGGCATCCTCCTCTCCTTTAAGTGAAGATGTCAGTGATTTTTTGAGTGCCCTTGAAAGTGGTGGTGATTTACTGGATACATTAGAAGCAACTGCCGCTGGTGGTAATGCTGCAACAGGTTCTGGTGGAGGTACTTCCTTTGTGGAACTTGCACGTATCGCTGAGGGTATTGATCCAAGTAGTTTATCTTTTGATGATAGTTTTACAGCTAACAATGATGGCATTTTTTCTCTTCGTGATACGACCGATGGGGTGGTGCCCGAAACCGCGTTAATTGGTAGTTTAGAGTTAAATGACATTGGCTTAATTAATAACCCGCAACCGATTATTTCAGGTGCATCGACTAATTTAGTGGGTCAAACAGTATTAATTACAATCACCGATGCTTTGGGTAATGTACAAACGATTGATGTTGTTGTGCAACCTGACGGCACCTTCACCTCACCGGAATTAGAACCATTACCAGATGGCCCAATTGTTGTTGAAGTTACAGCAACAGGCCCAGATGGCAATCCAATTTCAGATAACATTGCTGCCGATATTGATACCACAGCACCGCTTGTGAGTATTGATACACTTGCTGATTCGACATCGCCAGTGGTAGTAATTACAGGCTCCGTAGTCGGGCTGGTGGCCGGTGATGATGTAACGCTTACGGTGACTGATAGCAGTGGGCAAGTGCAAACGTTTGTGACGCAAATTGATGAGCAAGGTAATTGGAGTGTTACCACCGCAGCTTTGGCTGAAGGTCCTTATGGTGTTCAAGCAAATGCGGTTGATGAAGCTGGTAACCAAGGTAATGCACAAACTACAGCCATTATAGATCTAACCGCGCCAGTAATTGTGATTGATGCAATTGCTGATACCAATGACGTGACTCCTACATTGACGGGGTCGGTAAATGATGTAGCTACGGGTACGCTTGTATCAATAACCGTTGTAGCTAGTGACGGCGTTGCGCAAGCTTTAACTGCTTCGGTTACAGCTGATGGCAGTTGGTCTGTAGAGGTTGTTGATGCACTGGCTGAAGGTCAATTTACAGTGACAGCCAGCGTCGCTGATAGCGCTGGTAATCAAGCCGAAGATAGTGCAGCTGGTGTAGTAGATTTAACCAGTCCAGTCATCTCGATTGATCAATTGAACGATAGCAATGACACAACACCATTAATATCAGGCTCAGTATTAGATGTGCCGCCAGGTACAACAGTGACTCTGTTAGTTACAGGCAGTGATGGGCAACAGCAAACGCTGACGGCTACAACCGACGGCAATGGCAATTGGCAAGTTGACGTTATTAATGCATTGGTGGAGGGCGATTATACAGTACAAGCCACCGTTTCGGATCCAGCTGGTAATAGCAGCTCAGCGTCGGCAGTGGGTACTATAGATTTAACTGCCCCACTGATCAATATCGATCCATTAGTAGATAGTAATGATCAACAACCGACGATTTCAGGTATTACCCAAGGGTTGGCTGCCGGAAGCCAAGTAACAGTCACCATTGTAGATAGTAACGGTCAGCAACAAACGGTTATCACACAAATAAATGCCAGTGGAGTTTGGAGCATAGCAGTGGCCAGTGCTTTAGCCGAAGGGCCATATACGGTGACAGCCACAACGCAAGATACAGCAGGAAACACAGCCCAAGATACCGAAACAGGGCTAATTGATTTGACTGCTCCGACCATCAGTATTGACTCATTTGCTGATTCTAATGATGTGACTCCGATTATCTCAGGTGTAGTCTCGGGTGTTGAAGCAGGTACTTTAGTTACTGTGATTTTGGTTGATAGTGCAGGCACAGTGCAAACTGTAACCACTACAGTGAATGCTGATGGTAGTTGGCAAGTTGGCACTAACCAAGCAATTTCCGAAGGTGAGTTTTCTATTACTGCGTCAGTAACAGATACCGCGGGTAATCAAGCAACTGATGTTGCGCAAGGCCTAATTGATCTTACTGCACCGACTATTAATTTAGAGCCATTGGCAAATACGGCTGATGATACGCCGGTTATTTCGGGTCAAGTCAGCGGTGTGGCAGTTGGTACTATGGTTACTATTGTTGTAACCGATGCAAATGGTGTGCAACAAACATTAATGACCAGCGTGCTTGCCGATGGAGGTTTTGCTATCGAAGTTGACAGCGCACTCGCGCAAGGGAGCTATAGCGTTACTGCATCAGTGACAGATAATGCTGGTAATCAAGCTTCAGATACGCAAACCGGTCTTATTGATTCGAGTTTACTATCAGTGACAATTGATGTGATTGGAGAAACAAACGACACGACTCCAAGCATTTCAGGAACTAGTCTTAATGCTGTTGCAGGTGATACTGTCAGTGTGTTGATAACTGGTTTTGATGGTCAAACGCAATTATTAACGACACAAGTAGACAATAATGGTGATTGGAGTGTTACACCAACAATTGCATTAGTTGAGGGTGGATTTAGCGTTAATGCCACATTAACAGACAGCTTAGGCAATATCGTGTCTGATAATGCAACGGGTATAATTGACACTACCGCTCCCATATTAACGATTGATAATTTAGATACAGTTAGCGATAGTACGCCGATCATTAGTGGTCAAACTGATGAACCAGCGGGCAGTGTTGTGAGCTTAGTTGTTACCGATGGTGTAAATTCACAAAACTTAACCGCGATAGTAAATACCGATGGCAGTTGGTCAGTAGAAGTACCTATTGCATTACAAAACGGCGCCATTAATGTCGATGCGAGCATAACGGATACTGCAGGTAATCAAGCAACGGCCTCTGATACCTTTATTTTAAATGGTAACGCACCAAGTATTAGTATCGATACGGTTGCTGATGGCAATGATGTAACACCAACCATTAGTGGTACGTCTGATGCCCCTGACGGTACACTTATCACCGTGGTAATTACTGATAGTAATAATAATAGCCAAACTCTGAACACAACCGTCATAGCAGGTGTGTGGAGTGTAGATGCACAAGATGCGCTTGCCGAAGGTGAATTTACGGTTGATGCAAGTATCACTGTAAATGGCTTAACAAGTGATGCTCAGGCAACGGGGATCATTGACACACTTGCACCGACTTTTGATATTGATCCGTTGTCTGTAACCAACGACACCACACCCACCATTACTGGTAGCAGTGATGAAATTGGTGGGCTTGTAAGCATCACTGTGACAGATGCGAACGGCACGGTGCAAACTTTAACTGCGACGGTACTGGCAGATGGTACGTGGTCAGTGGATATACCGACGCCGCTTGCAGAGGGCGCATTCCAAGTGGATGCCAGCGTCACTGATGCGGCAGGTAATACCGCGTCTGATACTGAAAACGGCGGAGTAATTGACACCCAAGCGCCTACTTTTGATATTGTTCCACTTGCTGCAACGAACGATGCCACGCCAACGATTACTGGTAGCAGTGATGAAATTGGCGGTCTCGTCAGCGTGATTGTCACTGATGCCACTGGCGCTGTGCAAACCTTAACCGCGACGGTACTGGCAGATGGTACGTGGTCGGTGGATGTACCGACCCCACTTGCAGAGGGCACATTCCAAGTGGATGGCAGTGT
>NZ_JACJEW010000060.1:17367-22551 GCF_014164315.1 Pseudoalteromonas sp. SG44-1 | reverse complement strand
GAACACCGAAATCACAGAGGAAGGAATAAGAAGTTAACCTAAGGGCTTCATAAATGTTTTCTCGGTGTTGCGAAGCATCTCTGCGCTCTCGGTGGTAAAAACAGTTTTGTAGGCGAGTAGCTTGCCACCGCGAAAGGTCTTGTATTTTACAATTTGAATTAAACTGACCAGAACGTAGGAACTGTAACCTAGGGGCGGAAGCGTGCCTGATTAAGCTACGGGTTATGAGCATCGTGATACGAGCAGTATGGTGTTGTTTTATAGTTTGTGCCCTAGGATTGAACAGATGGGTTTTGAAACTTCAAAACATTTTTTATTGTCAAATTATTTTCAGCACGCCGCAAATCAACATGGATTGGTCATGAGATATGAAAATTTAGAAGTTTGGCAAAGGGCTTTCAGGCTTAGTTTATTAATTTATAGTACATTTGAAACTTTACGTGATTACGGTTTGAAAGATCAGATGTGCAGATGCTCTGTCTCAGTGCCAAGTAATATAGCAGAGGGTTTTGAAAGAGATTTTGAAAAAGAAAAAGCGCGGTTTTTAGGTATCGCTAAAGGCTCTATAGGTGAGTTAAAAACTCAGGTTATGATTGCATTTGAATTGGGTTATATTAGTCACACGCAGTCTGAACTTATTCTCGAAGAATGTGAAATAATTGGGAAAATGCTTGGCAAGTTAATAAAAACCATCAAAAATACTTGATAAGCCCGAAGCCCGAAGCCCGAAGCTTTTAACTAAATTAACAAAAAAGTTAACTGCTTGCACAGTAAACGTGCAAGCAACCTTGCGAAGCAAGGATAGCCATGCTTTAATTAGCCAGCAAAAAATAACAGCAATATATTTAAAATAAGCTGAAAGTTTTAGAATTTAATATTATTTGGGAATAAACAATGGCGCTAAGCTGTAAAACACTTGTAGCATCACTCACGTTGCTAACAATGACAGGTTGTACAATCATCCCCGGTAGCCATTTCGAAGGAATCGAATCGGGTGAACAAACAAAAAACCTTGAACAAGACCTTGAAAAAGTAAATATTCAAATTATTGACTCATCTTTAATTTATCAGCAAAAACAATCGCGCAAAAAAACTAAGCCACCTTCGAGCCTTGATGGTTTAAACGTTAGTAATTACGAATACATACTTGGTGTAGGTGATGTACTTACTATTGGTGTGTGGGATCACCCAGAATTAACCATACCAGCTGCAGTACAACGTACCGCAGAGTTTGATGGTTTTCGCGTGCAAGCAGACGGTACCATAACTTACGCTTATGCGCCGAATATTCAGGCGGCAGGTAAAACAGTACAACAAGTACACAGCGAGTTAGTTAAACGCTTAAGTCGAGTGATTGAAGACCCTCAAATTGATATTAAAGTGGTTGGTTTTCGCAGCCAAAAAACATACGTAACAGGTGAAGTGAATAAGCCTGGTATATTTCCAGTAACCGAAACTCCACTCACATTGATTGATGCCTTAAATCAAGCAGGCGGACTGACTGAGAATGCTGATTGGCGCACAGTAACGTTTACTCGTGGCGACAAAACAGAAGTAATAAAGCTTGATGATTTTTATGCGCATGGCGATATTTCACAAAACCGCTTATTACAGCATGGCGATATAGTGCATGTAAACCGTAATGACTTACAGCGTGTTTTTGTTTTAGGAGATGTTAAAAAAGCGGGTTCAGTTGATGTAAACCGTTATGGTTTAAACCTTGCTGAAGCACTAACCAACTCCGGTGGTTTAAACGAAAGCACCGCCGATGCAAATGGTGTGTTTGTGCTACGTAAACGTAACCTTGAAACCGATGGTGTTATTGCTGATGTATATCAGCTGCATGCAAAAAATGTAGCAGCGTTAGTGCTAGCTGAGCAATTTGAATTACAGCCACACGATATTGTGTATGTAACTTCTGCACCACTTGCTCGTTGGAATCGCGTAATAAGTTTATTATTACCATCAATTGCGACGGTTGAGCGTTTTGATGATTTGGGCACTAATTAGGAGATATAATGTTTGATTCTATCTTAGTGGTGTGCGCAGGCAATATATGCCGCAGCCCAACGGCTGAATACGTATTAAAAAGTAAATTAGCAGGTAAAAATATCAAAGTATCGTCTGCTGGTTTAACCGCACTTGAAGGTAAAGCCGCCGACGCGACAGCAAAGCAGATTGCTGCAACGAATGGTATAAACATGGACGAGCACCAAGGTCGGCAGTTAACATCAAGCCTAGTTGCGCAAAACAGTGTTATTTTAGTGATGGAACAACGCCACTTAACTGACCTGTGTAGTCGCTACCCCGAAGCGCGCGGCAAAACCTTTTTACTCGGTAAATGGTTGGATGATAAAGAAGTGCCAGATCCATATAGGCAGAGTCTTGAAGCGTTTGAACACGTTTATGCATTAATCGACAGCGCCTGTAGCGCTTGGCAAAAGTATTTATAAGGATAGGCTAGTACATGAATGCTCAGCCCACTGCATTAGCAGCAAACAAACAAAATCGGTTGTCTGAACAACAGGCACAAGCAAGCCAAGAAATTGACCTAATGGCACTTTTTGGAGCTTTGATCGATCGTAAATATTTTATAATCGCCTTAACAGCTCTGTTTATGGTTGTGGGTGTGGTTTATGCGGTGTTTTCGACCCCGGTATATCAAGCAACGGCGATGATTCAAGTTGAAGAAAGCGGTGGCTCAGTGCCTGGTTTTGACGATATGTCGGGTATGTTTGAAAGTACCTCAGCTGCGGTAACAGAAATTGAACTGCTAAAATCACGCTCAGTCATTGGCGAAGCGGTAGATACCTTGCACCTTGACGTAATTGCAGAGCCCAAATTATTCCCGTTTATAGGTAGCCGTGCGTTTCGTAAATTTAGCCCTATGAGCGAAGGTGAGTTAGCAGAGCCGAGTTTTGGCGCTAGCTCATATGCGTGGGGTGGTGAGAGCATTGATGTATTTAGATTCGATGTACCACCTTTAGCTGTTGGCTCTAGTTTTACCTTAGTAGCACAAGAAAATCATGCAGTCGTATTACTAAATGAAGATGGTGAACAAATATTAGCGGGTAAAGTAGGGCAAGAGCTCACTAATGGTAAATTTAACTTAACGATACGTAGTTTAAACGCCCGTGTCGGTACTGAGTTTACAATACAGCGCAAAGACCGTTTAAATACGATATTAGATTTACAGGCTGCGATTGGTGCCAGCGAAAAGGGCAAAGACTCCGGTATTATTAACTTGAGCCTACAGAGCGAACAACCACATTATGCTGAAAAAGTACTTGATAAAGTAGCGGGCATATATGTACGCCGTAACGTGGAGCGCAATTCAGCCGAAGCGCAAAAATCCCTTGAGTTTTTAGAAGTACAATTACCAGAAATTAAAAAACAGTTAGAGTTTGCTGAGCAACGTTTTAACGATTACCAAATTAAACGTCAATCAATCAATATTACCCTTGAAACGCAAGGCGTATTAGAGCAAGTAGTAAAGCTTGAAACTAAACTGCAAGAACTTGAGTTAAAGCGCCTTGAAATGAGCCGTAAGTTTAAAAAAGACCACCCAACGTACCAAGGCTTAATTGAGCAAATTAACGCTGTTAATGAGCAGAAAAAAGAATTAGTTGGCGAAGTAGGTAATTTACCAGAGACTCAACAAGAGTTATTGCGCTTAAAACGCGACGTAGAAGTAAGTAACCAAATATACACACTTTTACTTAGTAAAACCCAAGAGCTTGATATAGTGCGTGCAGGTACAGTCGGTAACGTACGTATTATTGATTTTGCAGAGGTGAATACCTCAAAACCTGTTAAGCCTAAAAAAGCCTTGATAGTAGTAATGGCTACTATGCTCGGTGGTATGTTAGCTGTTGCAATTGTGCTAGTGCAAAAAGCAATGCACAAAGGCGTTGAAGATCCAAATGAGATTGAGGCAATTGGCCTGCCAGTATATGCCAGCGTACCGTACTCAGATTATCAAGATAAACTCACTGGGTTTAGTAAATCACTTAAAAACAAAGCAAATAAACCTAAATCTATATTGGCGCTTGATAACCCTGCGGATTTATCAATTGAGGCACTGCGAAGCCTGCGTACTAGTTTACATTTTGCGATGATGGAGGCTAAAAATAACCTAATTGCTATTTCCGGCCCAAGCCCCGGTGTGGGTAAATCATTTGTATCAGTTAACTTAGCTGCTGTATTGGCTCAAAGCGGTAAAAAAGTACTGATAATCGATGCCGATATGCGTAAAGGCTACTTACAAACCCAGTTTGGCTTAAAGTGGGATGATGGCTTGAGTGATTACCTATCTGGGCGTTTAAACCTTGAGCAAGTAACCAAGCCAACCACTGTAGAAGGGTTGAGTGTTATTACTCGTGGGCAAATACCACCAAACCCATCAGAGTTACTGATGCACAGTAACTTTAGTAAGTTAGTTGCCGAGGTAAGTGCGGCATACGATATAGTAATTGTTGATACACCACCTATTTTAGCGGTGACCGACCCGGCAATAGTTAGCGCCCATACCGGTACTACTTTATTAGTAACACGTTTTGGACAAAACCATATTAAAGAGATCGAACTTACCCGTAATCGCTTTGAGCAAAATGGCACTGATGTTAAAGGTGTAGTGTTCAACGGCGTACTAAAAAAAGCCAGTAATGCATACGGCTATTACGGTTACTACAATTACGAATATAAATCGGATAAGTAAAACGAAGCAGCGATTTTATATCGCGACAAAAAGGTTAAATAGGTGCAAGAGAAGTAACTAGCACCTAAAACCTTTGGCTTCAAATGTATACGGGGCTATATGCCGCGCAGTTGTAACTAAAGTAAAAGGTTCACCACAGAGAATGCGGAGGAGTCGGCTTTAGCCACGAATGGTTTTCTTTGTGTAGCAAAGCGCCTCGGTGCTCTCGGTGGTAAAAAATTAAGTAAATTCACCACAGAGGACACGGAGGTAGAGATTAGAGAGCTAATAAATTAACTTTTATCTAGCTTTTCTCGATGTAGCGAACGCCTCGGTGGTAAAAATGTTTTGTAGGTCGGGATTTATGCCGCGCAGTTGTAACTGAAGTAAAAGATTCACCACAGAGAATGCGTAGGAGTCGGCTTTAGCCACGAATGATTTTCTTTGTGTAGCGAAGCGCCTCGGTGCTCTCGGTGGTAAAAAATTAA
>NZ_JACJEW010000060.1:0-17267 GCF_014164315.1 Pseudoalteromonas sp. SG44-1 | reverse complement strand
GTAAATTCACCACAGAGGACACTGAGTTCACGGAGGTAGAGATTAGAGAGCTAATAAATTAACTTTTATCTAGCTTTTCTCGATGTAGCGAACGCCTCGGTGGTAAAAATGTTTTGTAGGTCGGGATTTATGCCGCGCAGTTGTAACTAAAGTAAAAGGCTCACCACAAAGAACACGTAGGAGTCGGCTTTAGCCACGAATGGTTTTTCGGTGCAGCAAAGCGCCTCGGTGCTCTCGGTGGTAAAAAATTAAGTAAATTCACCACAGAGGACACTGAGTTCACGGAGGTAGAGATTAGAGAGCTAATAAATTAACTTTTATCTAGCTTTTCTCGATGTAGCGAACGCCTCGGTGGTAAAAATGTTTTGTAGGTCGGGCTTTATGCCGCGCAGTTTTAATTAAGATATGTACAAATAAGTAAAGGTCATTGCTCTTAAGAAAAGTTATAAAGCATGCGTTAATCTCTTCTCATTTATTCTAGCTCCCTTATTTTTGTGTAAATGATTTTTTCGGGCTTTCGCCACGAATGGTTTTTCGGTGTAGCGAACGCCTCGGTGCTCTCGGTGGAAAAAAATTAAGTAAATTCACCACAGAGGACACTGAGTTCACGGAGGCAGAGATTAGAGAGCTAATAAATTAACTTTATCTAGCTTTTCTCGATGTAGCGAACGCCTCGGTGGTAGAACTTATTTTGTAAGTCGGGCTTTATGCCGCGCAGTTGTAACTAAAGTAAAAGGCTTACCACACAGAACACGTAGGAGTCGGCTTTAGCCACGAATGGTTTTCGGTGTAGCGAACGCCTCTGTGGTAAAATGTTTTGTAAGCAGGGCATTATGCCACGCTTTAAAGTAAAGGTTAGCCATAGAGATCCATTCAGAAAAGAAGGTATTAACTTTCATATTTGACCTGACTCTGGCTTAATTTAGGACTTGATACAGTAGCATAACTAAATTGCTATCTGATTTTTAAACTAATAAAGGATTGATTGTGAAAATTCTCGTTACAGGTGGAGCTGGTTTTATTGGTTCGGCTGTTACTCGCCACATTATTAAAAACACCAGTGACTCAGTTATTAACTTAGATAAGTTAACCTATGCTGGTAATTTACAGTCCCTAGAACATATCGAAAAGAGTGACCGCTATACATTTGAGCAAGTTGATATCTGTGACCGCGCAGAGCTTGACCGTGTTTTTAAACAGCATACCCCTGATGCTGTAATGCATTTAGCCGCAGAAAGCCATGTTGATCGCTCAATAACTGGTCCTGCTGAGTTTATACAAACTAATATTGTAGGCACTTATACCTTATTAGAGGCTGCTCGCGAGTATTGGAATACCCTTGATGATAGCGCTAAACTAGCTTTTAGGTTTCATCATATATCAACTGATGAAGTATATGGTGATTTACCACATCCAGATGAACAAGATGATAATGCGTTTGATAAAGAGCTGCCTTTATTTACAGAGCAAACCTCTTATGCCCCAAGTAGCCCATATTCAGCAAGTAAAGCATCTAGTGATCATTTAGTGCGAGCATGGTTAAGAACTTACGGCTTTCCAACTATAGTGACTAACTGTTCAAATAATTATGGGCCTTATCATTTCCCTGAAAAATTAATTCCATTAGTGATTTTAAATGCACTTGAAGGCAAAGATTTACCTGTTTATGGTAAAGGCGACCAAATTCGCGATTGGCTTTATGTTGAAGATCATGCACGTGCTTTATATAAAGTAGTGACTGAAGGCAAAGTAGGCGAAACATACAATATTGGCGGCCACAATGAAAAGCAAAATATTGAGGTTGTACAAACAATTTGCAGTATTTTAGATGAGTTGGTGCCTAAAAAACCTAAGTATGCTGAGCAAATCACGTTTGTAAATGATAGACCAGGGCATGACAGACGTTATGCAATTGATTCATCAAAAATGAGTAAAGAACTAAATTGGACGCCAATCGAAACCTTTGAAACAGGTTTACGAAAAACGGTACAATGGTATTTAGATAATCAGCAGTGGTGTCAAAACGTTCAAAGTGGTTCGTATCAACGTGAACGCCTTGGTCAAATAAACACAAAAACTCAAGGAGAGTAAAGTGAAAGGAATTATTTTAGCGGGTGGTTCTGGTACACGCCTTTACCCTATCACTATGGGTGTATCAAAGCAGTTATTACCCATTTATGATAAGCCAATGGTTTATTATCCACTTTCGGTGTTAATGTTAGCCGGTATACGCGAAGTGTTAATTATTACTACGCCTGAAGATATTGATTCATTTAAACGCTTATTAGGTGACGGCTCACAGTTTGGTATTGAGCTTAGTTATACAGTGCAACCTAGCCCCGATGGACTAGCCCAAGCATTTATTTTGGGTGAAGACTTTATTGGTAGTGATGACGTATGCTTAGTGCTTGGTGATAACATTTTTTATGGGCAAGGTTTTACCACTAAGCTTAAGCACGCTGTAGAAAATGCAAAAAACGGCCAAGGTGCAACAGTGTTTGGTTATCAGGTTAATGATCCAGAACGTTTTGGCGTGGTTGAGTTTGACCATAATAAAAAAGCGATATCAATCGAAGAAAAACCAACTAAACCAAAATCTCACTTTGCTGTAACAGGGCTTTATTTTTACGACAATTCGGTTGTTGAATTGGCGAAAAAAGTTGAACCATCTCATCGCGGTGAACTTGAGATTACCTGCTTGAACGAAATGTATTTAAAGCAAAATAAGCTTAATGTCGAAATGCTGGGCCGTGGTTTTACTTGGTTAGATACAGGCACCCATGAAAGTTTACTCGAAGCAGCACAATTTGTAGAAACAATTGAGCGATGCCAAGGCTATAAAATAGCCTGTTTAGAAGAAGTTGCATTTCATAATGGTTGGCTAACGGCTGAAGACGTGGCAGTAAAAGCTAAGCTAATGTCTAAAAATGGCTATGGCAGCTATTTAGCCGATTTATTAAAAAATATATGAAATCCACTGCCAATGGTTTGAAATGGAGTGCCATAGAACGGTTAGCTACTCAAGCTATTCAACTTATAGTTATGCTATTTTTAGCAAGGCTATTAGGACCAAATGTGTTTGGTCTAGTGGGTATGTTAGCTGTATTTATTGCAGTAAGCCAGGTATTTACAGATAGCGGTTTTACTGCTGCTCTGGTCCGTTATACTGAGCGTACAGAAAGTGATTTTTCAACAGCCTTTTACTTTAATATCTTTGTTGGTTTATTTTGTTACTTAATTCTCTTTTTTGCGGCACCTAGTGTCGCTAAATTTTATGAGCAGCCAGAATTAGTTAATTTAATGAGGGTGCTTGCATTAAATATTGTAATAAATAGTTTTGCAATTGTACAAAGAGCTAAGTTAACTATTGCTATGGATTTCAAAACACAGGCTAAAGCGTCATTACTCAGCGTTGTTATCAGTAGTGGGGTGGCCTTGTATATGGCTGAACTAGACTACGGTGTGTGGGCTTTGGTAGGCCAGGCATTATCGAATGCGCTTCTTTTGGTTATTTTATTGAATGTTTTTCATCCTTGGCTGCCAAAAACGGGGTTTAGTAAAAACTCTTTTAATTACTTATTTGGCTTTGGCTCTAAATTATTAGCTGCATCACTTATTGACACCGTATTTAAAAACATTTACCAAATTATAATTGGTAAGCAATTTAGTGCGACTCAAGTTGGTTTGTTTACTCAAGCGAATCAACTATCTCTTATGCCTGCAATGACTATGACTACAGTAATACAGCGTGTTACTTACCCCATGCTAAGTAATATTCAAAATGATGTTAATAAATTTGAAGATACTTACTTATTGACTCTACGACTTGCTGCGTTGGTCGTGTTCCCTCTAATGGCGGGGTTGAGCATTTCAGCAGAACCATTTATTAGTATTGTACTGGGGTCTGAGTGGTTACCTGCAGCTGAACTGTTATCTATATTAAGCTTGGCATTTATGCTTTACCCAATACATGCAATAAATTTAAATTTGCTGCAAGTCAAAGGCCGCTCAGATATATTTTTAAAATTAGAGATTATAAAAAAAAGCTTAATAACAGTTATGCTAGTTATTACTATACCCCTAGGGGTCAAAGCTATGTGTATTGGCTTATTGATCCATTCATTCATTGCGTTTTTTATTAATTCTTTTTATACAGGTCGGTTTAGTCGTTTAAAAACAACTAAACAACTAGCTGCATTATTACCCATCTGGGGTTGTGTGCTCTTTAGTGGGCTGCTTACTTATATTTTATCTTGGTATGTGGTAACAAACTATATCGCGAACCCAACAGTTCATTTAGCTATTAACCTAACTGTGATGCCTTTGATTTACATTGGTTTAATTCGTTGGACAGCAAACGATTTATATACACAAATTTTACATGTGATTTTTAGAAAAAAGGTTGAATTAAAAAATGGATAAAATAACAGTCACCTCACCACTGTTACCGCCTTTAGATGAATTAACCCCCTATCTTGAAGATATTTGGCAGCGTAAATGGTTAACTAATAGCGGCCACTACCATCAACAGCTTGAAGATGAGCTGTGCAAGTACCTTGATGTACCTTATATAAGTTTGTTTTCTAACGGGACATTGGCACTTATAACCGCTTTACAGTCGCTAGAACTGACGGGGGAAGTAATTACAACGCCTTACACATTTGTCGCAACCGCTCATGCAATAAAGTGGAATAACCTAACCCCGATTTTTGTTGATATTGACCCTACTACATTTAATATCGATCCGGCAAAAATTGAAGCGGCTATAACCGAGAAAACTTCGGCTATTTTGCCTGTTCACGTATATGGTACGCCGTGTAATGATGCTGCAATTGACGCGATTGCTAAAAAACATGGTTTAAAGGTTATTTATGATGCTGCACATGCGTTTGGTGTTAAAGAGTGCGGACAATCTGTTCTAAACTATGGTGATTTATCTATTTTAAGTTTTCATGCAACCAAGGCCTACTCGACTATAGAAGGCGGAGCGGTTGTTTGTAAAACGCTAGAACAAAAGCAAAGGTTAGATCAATTAAAAAACTTTGGCTTTGAGTCTGAAACACAAATAAGTGTTTGTGGAATGAATGCAAAACTCAACGAACTACAAGCTGCTTTTGGGCTCGTTGCTTTAAACAAAATAGATGAGTCTATAGCTAAACGAAAATCAATTGCCAATTATTACGATAAGGCATTTAGTACCACAGCAGGTATTAAAACACTCGATAACCACTCGAGCTTAGAACTTAACTATTCATATTACCCTATTTTAATTGACCAAGCTGAATTTGGCTTAAGCCGTGATGAGCTACTTGAAAAGCTGCAGGCTAATAACATTCTTGCTCGACGTTATTTTTACCCATTAGTAACCCAGTTTGAGCTTTATAAGGACTACGTTAGCAGTACTCCTAATGCTAAATCAATTTCAGAGCAAGTGTTGTGTATACCCATTCATAATGCTTTAACGGAAAAAGAACAAATGAAAGTTATAGAGGTTATTTGTGGTTAATTTATTAAATGAGGGCGACTTTACACCCTTTTTTAAGCTTTTAAACGAAGTTGATGCTGACTTTTCACCTACATTGTCATCACGAGTCAACTTAGAGCAATATGCTTTAAAGTTGCTAAAAGTTGCAACTGTTTTTGGAGTATATAAGAAGAACCAGTTGGTGGGTGCAATCGCTGTGTATATGAATGATCTAGATAGTAAAGTAGCCTTTTGTCCATTTATTGCTATATTACCAAGCTCTAGGGGCCAGGGGTTAAGTCAACGATTACTTGAGCTTGCTATTGCAGAATTAAAATCTAAGCAATTTAATAGCCTATCACTAACCGTTAGAGCCGATAGCCCCGCTAGTCATTTATATAAAAAAGTGGGGTTTAAAGTTATTAATGAATTTAATTATGAAAATAGTTGCATTAAAGGTTTAAAAATGGAATTAGAGTTATTATGAGGTTAACAGCAACGCCACTAATAAAAATTAACTATTTGGGTGTGAACCTGTTCGTAAAACGAGATGATTTATACCCCATTTCTGGTGGTGGTAATAAAGGCCGTAAAGCGGAATATATTTTAGCTAAATGCATAGCTGACGGTTGTAATGCAGTTGTAACCTGTGGTGGTGCACAATCAAACCACGTAAGAGCCACAGCAATACGTTGTAAAGAGTTGGGTATTACATGCACAATAGTGATCCACGCCTCTGAGCCGAGTGAGTCTAATGGTAATCTCAAATTATTGCAGCTGCTTGGTGTCAAAATAGTCTATTGTGACATGGCTGATGTTGCAAAAGTAATGGACGCTGAAATGGCTGAGCATGCAAAGCAAGGCTTAAAGCCATTTTATATTTGGGGGGGCGGGCATTGTTTAGAGGGCACGCAAGCATTTTACGATGCTGCATTTGAAGCGCACGCACAAGCTAAGCAACACTTTGATTTTGTTTTTCATGCAAGTGGTACTGGTGCAACCCAAGCTGGGTTACATGTAGGATTTAAAAAAATAAATTTAGCGACTCAGGTTATTGGTATTAGTGTTGCTCGGCAAAACCCTCGCGGCACAGAGGCGATCACCCATTCTGTTTTAGAGTTCGTTAAAGAAAACGGGTTAGATACTCAACTATCAGAAAATATAATATTTGATGATAAATTTATTGCAGGGGGGTATGAAAAAACTCACCCTGAGCAGTTAAATGTAATTAAAAGCGTGGCTGAAAAGACTGGAATCATACTCGATCCCACATACTCAGGCAAGGGATGGTATGGTATGCAACAGTATATTAAAAGTGGAAAAGTGAAGCCGGGTAGTAATGTACTTTTTTGGCACACTGGTGGATTATTAAACTTAATGGCGACTAAGCAAATATGAATATATTATTAACCTCAGTAGGGCGCAGAAGCTACCTCGTTAACTATTTTAAAGAAGCGCTCAAACCGTTAAACGGTAAAGTATTTGCAGCAAATAGCATAGAAACATATGCCTTACAACAAGCGGATGCGTTTACATTAACACCACAAATATACTCGGCTGAATACATAGATTTTTTAATTGACTACTGTATAAAAAATAAAATTACAGTGCTTATTTCACTTTTTGATATCGACTTACCTATATTAGCTAAAAATAAACAGCGTTTTAAAGACATTGGTGTTGATGTTATTGTTTCTGACCCCGAAGTGATTGATATTTGTAATGACAAATGGAAAACCTATCAGTTTTTAATTCAGCATAATATTAATACACCGACAACTTATATCTCATTTGCAGAGGCTGTTGCAGCCCTTAATAATACAAAGCTTGCATACCCTGTCATTATTAAACCGCGTTGGGGTATGGGCTCAATTGGTATTTATAAGGCCGATAACTTAGAAGAGCTGCAAGTACTTTACAAAAAGGTTCGCAATGAAATTGAAACATCCTATTTAAAGTTTGAGTCGAGCGCCGATATCGAGCAAGCGATATTAATTCAGCAGTGTATTATTAGTAATGAATATGGCATTGAAGTGATTAATGACTTACAAAAAAACTATGTAACAACATTTTGTAAGAAAAAATTAGCCATGCGTTCAGGTGAAACCGATCAGGCAATCACTATTGAAAACACAAAACTTTCAGCAATTGGACAAAGCTTATCATCAGCATTAGGGCATATTGCAATTCTCGACTCTGATTGTTTGGAAATAGATGGTGAGTTTTATGTGCTAGAGCTTAACGCACGATTTGGTGGCCAGTACCCATTTTCACATTTGGCGGGGGCTAATATTCCTAAGCAAATTGTAGAGTGGTGCTGTTTTAATGGAACAAATAATGACCTTACGACGATAACAACGAATATATTGTGTAGTAAAGATATTAAGCCGGTATTAGTGAAATGAATGTAAATAAACTAGCATTGCTAAAAACAGAAGACGAAATTATAGCTAACTGGAAAGGAAATATTGAAAGTCCAGTAGTTAGTATTTGTTGTATCACATATAATCACGAACTTTATATTGAAGATGCGTTAGAAGGATTTTTAATACAAGATACAGATTTCCCATTCGAAATTCTTATTCATGATGATGCTTCTACTGATAAAACTGCGGAGATTATTAAGGTATATCAAGAGAAATACCCAAGACTAATAAAGCCTATCTATCAAACGGAAAATCAGTATTCAAAAAAGGTGCATGTTAGCTCTACTTTTAATTATCCACGAGTTAAGGGGGAGTACGTAGCAATTTGCGAAGGTGATGATTTTTGGACTTGTAAAGATAAACTACAGTTACAAATAGCACAATTGAAAGCTAACCCCGATTATAAAATGTCTTTTCATTTAGCATTTAGAATGGATCAGCAATCTAAAAGCAAAGTTGAAATGGGGAATTATAAACATCAATTTGGAATTGTAAGCATAGAAGATATTGTTGAAAAAAAATATGGCCAGATACCTGCAGCCGCTACTATATTCAGTTCTAGTATATTACCTGTTTTTACTGAGTTTATGGAGAATAATACTTTGACTGTAGGTGATATCTATTTGCATTTTTTCTCTGCGTATTTAGGTGGTGGGGCGTTATTTCTTCAAAAAAACATGTCTATATACAGAGTTAATATTTCAGGTTCATGGAATTCGGTATTTGGTAGTGATGATGATTTAAAGCTACAGCATTTAACTAGTAGAGCAGAAACATATTCTTTATTAAACAAATATACAAAAGGTAAGTATAATAAGTCATTTAATAAATCTACATATATTAGCTGTAAATGTTTTTTAATTTCTAAGTCTGATATTTTACTGAAAAGTAAAGTTTATAATGTAATGAAAAAGCATGTAAATATTACTCAAAAGATGAAGCTTTTCTTACTGCTTAAACTTAATGTTCTTTTACCTGGGGTAAGGTGGTTGCTAGCTATTGTAAGAAGTAGGTTTTATAATATGAATTAATGATTAGTTTGTATATATAGCCCCGTGGTTTTTATAAATCAAGGTTTTCTAACTATTAATAGCTATTTCTTCTCAGGTCGCTTGGTTTGTAAGGTGGTTTTTTTCTTAATTCATAATAAATAGCGTTAACCTAAATGGTTGTTAATATGTATTTTGAAAAAAATATAAGTGAAATGATAGTGTTTCGAAGCAGGGTGAATGTGTATTCTTTTCCTATATTTAAATTAGTTATAGTGACTTAATTATGAAAGTGAATGTTACAATCAATAGGGAGTATCTAAATTCATATATTTTCTCTTTATCTGTATTTTTGAGTGTTATAACTATCCCTATTAAGTACTACACCTCAAGTGGCGTAGTTGTATGGGGTTTGTACGGTGCTTTATTAGTTATATCTTTATTTATAAATTTTAAACAAAAAGTTGAGATGTATTTTATTAAATACATTCTATTTTTTAGTGTTTTTTTTATAGTTTCATCCTTGTTTTCAGTTAATATTATGCAGACTTTAGGGTTGTATTTAAATTTTTTAAAGTTTTCAGTGCTACCTTTTTTCTTTTTTCAGTATATAAATAGAAGTGACTGTTTATTCTCATCTCTAAGTAATGTAGCCAAGCTCTCTTGTTTTATTTTGATCCTTTCAATTCCTTTAGTTATTAATGGGGATGTTAATTACATGGTTTATGGGGTTTCCCTAAGTTCAACGCTAATATTTATATACTTTAATGATCTTAGGAATGAGAAGTTTAATAGTTTTAATTTTATTATTATTCTAATAGGGCTTGCTTCAATCTTTATTCTTGGTAATAGGATGGCTTTTTTTTCTGCAGTTTTGTCTTTGTTTTGCGTTAAGGTTTTGTTTTTAGAGTTTAAATTGGCTTACAAGTTTTTATTGATATTTATTTGTTTGTTTGTAGCAGTAGTGATAATGCATTTCTTATATGATATTTTAATTTTTATGCAAGACTTTCTATCTACTTACGGGGTTTATTCATACTCAATCCAAAAGCTCATAATGATGACAGATGAAGGTGTTGTTTCATCATCTTCAGGGAGGGAGGTCGTTTTTTTGGAAGCCATAGCAATGATATGTAATAATTTTTTCTTACCCTATAATGTAGGGTACTATCAAGCAAATACTATTCATGGTGCGCCTTACCCTCATAATTTAATTTTAGATTTACTTTTAATTGTAGGTTTACCAGGTGTTCTCATTTTAATGGTGTTTTACGGGAGGTTTATATTAGCTACGCTTATGTTGCCAGAGAAGTCATTAAAATATTTTATTATAACAATTTCTATTTATAGCTTATCAAGATTGAGTTTGAGTGGTTCTTTTTGGAGTGAAACATTGTTTTGGCTACCATTTTTTGTTTATTTTTCCTTTAAAAGTGTTAAGAATTAAGTTTTTATAAAGCTGTTTTGTTTTCTAAGTAAAAGAGGCTTTATAAATTCCATATACTTAATTTCTTGCTAGTAATCTCTGTTGAATTGTTTTAAATTTAGTGAGTATATTAAATCAGTTTGAAAAGGTAATTGGAAGCATTCCAAGTAGCGAGCTTACTAAAAATTATCAATTGTACAACTACTTTATTATTTAAGGTGTCTAGTGTCATTAATTAGTGTTTATATACCTACTCATAATCGTTCATATATGTTAAAGCGGGCGTTAGATTCTGTATTAAATCAAAGTTATAAAAGCATTGAAATTATTATTGTCGATGATGGCTCATCGGATGATACTCAAGTAGTCTTACAGTCATACCTTAAGAAGTACGACAATATTATTTGTCTTAGACAGGAGATACCTAAAGGTGCTTGTGTAGCAAGGAATTTAGCTATTTCTGCTGCTAGCGGTGAATTTATAACAGGGCTAGATGATGATGATGAGTTTATGCCGGAGCATATTGAAGGTTTACTAGCAGCCTTTGATGATTCGTATGCATTTGTTGCCTGCAGCTTGCTAGAAAATACTGGGGAATCTGTAATTGAACATGGATTAGACTGCGGAATAATAACTCTTGATAGCCTACTTCACTATAATAAAATTGGCAATCAAGTGTTTACTTTGACATCTAGAATGAAAGAAGTTAATGGTTTTGATGAAGCCTTTCCCGCATTTCAAGATTATGATACATGGGTTAGGCTCGTTTCTAAGTTTGGTTCATGCAAAAAAATAAAGCAGGCTACTTATGTATGGCATACGGGTCATGAGCAAGCGCGTATATCTAACAGCAATTATAAAAGGCTAATGGCTTTAGAGTTATTTATCAGTAAGCACAAAAAATTCATGTCAAGACAACATTATCAATCAATGTCAATTATGAAAAAAAAGCTAGAGAAAGGGGCATTTACCTTTATTGATTTGATAAAGAATATTAATAGATTCAACTTTAAGTCAGCATTAGCTTTGTATTTTAATGTGAATTTTTCTATTGTTGGAGTGAAATGGAGGAAGTATAAAAGGAGGTGATTATTTTTTAATATGATTTATTTATTATTAGTTTGTAGTTCTAAATGCTCCCGACTATTTAGTGTTAATTTTATTTTGCATATTAAAGGGGTTGGATGAAAAAGTTAACAGTTGCTATATCTACAGTTAAAATACAGCGAGATGTTGTAATAAAAAAAATATCTAATTTAAGTGAACCTATAAAAAGTAGAGTTGATTTTTTAGTGGTGTCTCAGTTGGAGAATGAATGCGAAAGTAAGGTAACTGATGATATTAAAATTATTAAACTCATGAATAAAGGTTTGAGCAAAAGTCGAAATATTGCAATTAAAGAAACCGAAACGGATTGGATTTGGTTTCAAGATGATGATTTTTTAATAAATGAAACCCAATTACTTTCTTTCTTAGACTCATTTTTAATTGATGATGCGGATATTTCACTTATTAGAATTGGCTCTCTTGAAGAACGCAAAAAATATTATAAGAATTATAGTGATTATTCAAAGTTTACGCGTCTGTTATCTTTAAAGGTCTCGTCTATAGAAATTATCGCAAAAATAAACTTTATCAAAGAAAACAAAATTGAATTTGATGAAAAGCTAGGTTTGGGTACGGAGTTGCCGTGCTGTGAAGAGAATCAGTTTATGTTAGATAGTTTTGATAAAGGAGCAAATGTGTACTTTAGTGGTCAAACACTTTGCTACCATACCACTTTACCTGAAAACCGTAATGTAGATTACGCTAAAAATTTACAAGCGAAAGGTTTTTTTCTCAAAAACTTCTCTTTTCCTTTAGCTTTAATTTTAATATTAAAATGGGCTTTTACTATTAAGAGTGAATTTACCTTTGTGAAAAACCTAAAATTACTTCTGAAAGGTTTTTTTTCATAAAACTAGGGCAATAAAAAGAATGGATATTCTATATCTTCACCAGTACTTCGCCACTCCAGAATCAAACGCGGGGACGCGCTCGTACGAAATGGCGAAACGATTAGTTAAAAATGGCCACACTGTTACTTTTGTTACTAGTTCGGCTTACTTTTCTGATAATTATAATTTACGCAATGGCTGGAACTTTATAGAAATTGACGGCATTAAATTGCATGTTTTACATCTTGATTACTCAAATAAAGATAGCTTTTTAAAGCGAATTTTGAAGTTTATAAACTTTTCGATTAGGTCTACGTTAAAGTCGCTTTCGATCAAAGCTGATGTGGTTTTTGCTACTAGCACGCCATTGACAATTGCAATCCCTGGGTTAATTTATTCTAAACTGAAAAAAGTTCCTTTAGTGTTTGAGGTGCGCGACCTTTGGCCTGAGTTACCTGTAGCAACGGGCGTTATAAAAAATAAGTGGATTATTAAAATTACTACTTGGTTAGAAAAATACACTTATAAGAACTCTAAGCGTCTTATTGGTTTATCGCCAGGCATGTGCGATGGTATTACAAGGCATGGTATTCCAGCAGAGCATGTCACGTTAGCTACTAATAGCTGTGATACTGATTTATTTGATGTTGATAAAAGTGTTGGCTGCAACTACTTAGAGACTAAATTAAAGTTTGTTAATGGTCGTAAACTTATTGCTTATACTGGTACTTTTGGCCTAATCAATAAAGTTGGCTATATCGTTGAATTAGCGAAGGCAGCGCAAACTCTTGATGCTAATTTATGCTTTGTTGCTATTGGTGATGGTATGGAAAAACAGCAAGTGATTGCTGATGCAGAAAAAGCTGGGGTTTTAAATCGTAACCTTTATATATTACCGCCAGTTCCTAAAATAGAAATAGTGGATTTATTATCTGCTGCTGACTTGTCGTTATCTTTATTTGGGCCTGTAAAGGAGATGTGGCATAACTCTGCTAATAAGCTGTTTGATGCTTTGGCATCACAAACCCCAATTGCAATTAACTACGCGGGGTGGCAAAAAGAGTTTATTGATGAGCATAATTGTGGCTTAGTTTTAGATGGTAGCGATTACGAAAAGGCATCTGCAAGTATTTCTCGGTTTTTAAATAATCAAAGTGAGTACGATAAAGCCGTTCAAAGTTGCAAACTGCTTTCGTATGAATACTTCTCAAGAGATATAATGGCCGCACGGATAGAGAAAACTTTAATGGAAGCTATTAATGATTAAACGTATTTTTGATTTTTTAGTTGCTCTATGTGCAATACTGACTTTATTGCCAGTAATTATGATTGTTGCTTTACTGATTCGTTTTAAACTGGGCTCACCTATTTTATTTACTCAAGACCGCCCAGGTTTACATGGTAAAGTATTTAAAATGATGAAGTTTAGAACCATGCTTGATGGTAAAGACAAGCAGGGGAACTTGCTGCCAGATAATGAGCGTATGACTAAATTTGGCTCATTTTTGCGATCTACAAGTTTAGATGAATTGCCCGGTTTATTTAACGTATTAAAAGGCGATATGAGCTTAGTAGGTCCAAGGCCTCTGCTTGTGCAATATTTACCGCTTTATAATAAACAACAAGCGCGTCGTCATAATGTACGCCCAGGTATTACTGGCTGGGCACAAGTGAATGGTCGTAACGCCATTAGCTGGGAAGATAAATTTAAGTTGGATGTTTGGTACGTAGATAACCAAAGTTTTTGGCTTGATATAAAAATACTGCTCCTAACGGTAAAAAAAGTATTTGTTCGTGAGGGTATTAGTGCTGATGGTGAGGCGACAATGTCTCTTTTTAAAGGGAGTGATAAAAAGTGAAAGAAATTATAGTAATTGGTGGCGGTGGATTTGCTAAAGAAGTAGTTTGGCTAGCCCATGATTGCAACCGTAAGGTAAGAGGTGTTTTAGATGATAATACTTCTACACATGGTACGGATGTCCAAGGAGCAAACGTCTTAGGTTCAGTTGACACTTGGGTAGATTACTCTCTAGATTGTGAGTTCATAATAGCTATTGGTAGTCCTAGGACGCGTAAAGCTGTTTTAAATAAAATGCAACTATTAGGAAAGCCGAGTTTTGCAACATTGATCCATCCGAGTGTTAGGTATTCGAATACTGTTAGCATTGGTAAAGGCGCTATTATTTGTGCAGGCTCCATACTAACTGCAGACATAGAGCTGGGTACTCACAACATTTTAAATCTCAATGTGACAGTTGGACATGAGTGTAAATTTGGTGATTTTATAACTATTGCACCTATGGCGGCTGTTTCTGGCAATGTATTCTTAGATGATTTAGTTGAAGTTGGTACGGGTGCTACAATTAGGCAAGGCTTAAATCTTCAGAAAGGCTCTATGCTTGGTATGGGAGGCGTTTTGACTAAAAACATTCCTGAAAGAACGATTTTTGCTGGTAACCCTGCAAAGAAATTAAAGGAGATAGCTGAGTAATGGAAGTATCAATAATTGGCTCTGGCACAATGGCTACAGGTATCGCTCAAGTGCTTTGTATGAGTAATGAAATTTCAAGAGTAAATTTAATCGCAAGAACTGATGATAAAGCGAATGCTTCAAAAGGTACCTGTGAAAAAAATATATCTAGACTTGCTCGCAAAGGGAAAATTTCAGCTGAGCAGTCAAGTATAGCAATAGAGAAAGTATTCTGTTGTACAGAGCTTGCCACAATATCTAAGTCTGATTTGGTTATAGAGGCGATTGCTGAAGATTTCGTTGCTAAAATGGATCTTTTTTCTAAGCTTGCGGAATTTGTAGATGAATCAGTGATTGTTGCTTCTAATACATCATCTCTTTCTATTACAGCTTTTGGTAGTGTATTACCTAACCCTCAAAATGTAATCGGGTTACACTTTTTCAATCCAGCCCCTATTATGGAATTAGTCGAAATAGTTGTAGGCCATGAAACTAACCCTGAAATAGTCGATAAGCTACAAGTTTTAACTAAAGCTTTAGGTAAGGCGCCTGTTGTTGTTCAAGAAGCTCCGGGCTTTGTTGTTAATCGAATGCTTATACCAATG
Organism: Pseudoalteromonas sp. SG44-1; assembly: GCF_014164315.1. Taxonomy (NCBI): domain Bacteria; kingdom Pseudomonadati; phylum Pseudomonadota; class Gammaproteobacteria; order Alteromonadales; family Pseudoalteromonadaceae; genus Pseudoalteromonas; species Pseudoalteromonas sp. SG44-1. The sequence continues at coordinate 1,950 of NZ_JACJEW010000060.1, read as the reverse complement.
ATCAATGAAGCTGTGAGTATTTTAGCCGAAGGTATAGCAACCGCAGAAGATATTGATCGGGCGATGAAGTTTGGTGCACACCATCCGATGGGTCCTTTAGCGTTAGCAGATTTAATTGGTAATGATGTTAATTTGTCTATAATGGAAACTCTTTACAGTGAAACTGGAGATCCTAAATATAGAGCACATCCGCTTCTAAGAAAAATGGTTAGGGCTAACCATTTAGGCCGTAAAACAAAGAAAGGCTTTTTTGAGTATTAATATATGTTAAATATCCCATTTTCTCCTTGGCCTAGCTTCACTCAAGAAGAAGCTGATGCTGTAAGTCGTGTAGTTTTGTCAAACAAAGTTAACTACTGGACGGGTACTGAAGGCCGCGAATTTGAAAAAGAATTTGCTTCTTGGGCAGGTAGCGAGTATGCAATCGCACTTGGTAATGGCACTTTAGCGCTTGATATAGCGCTTAAAGCGTTAAATGTGGGTACTGGCGATGAAGTTATTACTACGCCGCGAACTTTTTTAGCGTCTGCCTCAAGTATTGTAACTGCTGGCGCAGCACCTGTATTTGCTGATGTTGATTTAAATAGCCAAGCCATTACAGCTGCAAGTATTAAAGCGGTACTTACACCAAAAACGAAAGCAGTTATTGTTGTACACTTAGCCGGTATGCCTGCTGAAATGGATGAAATAATGGCGCTGAGTAAAGAGCATGGCTTTTATGTAATTGAAGACTGTGCGCAGGCACATGGTGCTAAATATAAAGGTCGCTCAGTCGGTAGTATTGGCCATGTAGGCGCGTGGAGCTTTTGCCAAGATAAAATTATGACCACTGGCGGTGAAGGCGGCATGGTAACCACTAACTCAAAAGAGCTATGGTCAACCATGTGGAGCTATAAAGACCACGGTAAAAGCTTTGATGCAATTTATAACCGCGAACACCCACCGGGGTTTAGATGGTTACACGAAAGCTTTGGTACTAACTGGCGCATGACCGAAATGCAAGCCGTACTTGGCCGTATTCAACTAACTCGTATGACAGAGTGGACTGCAAAACGCCAAACGTATGGCGCACAACTTGACCAAGCCGCAACTGGCTTTGATTGTATCCGTTTAGTTGAGGTTCCTGAATACATTGAACACGCTGAATATAAGCATTATATGTTTATTAAGCCTGAACAATTGGCCTCTGGTTGGGATCGCGACCGTATAGTTAATGTAATTGTAGAGCGTGGTGTACCGTGTTTTCAGGGGAGCTGCTCAGAAGTGTATTTAGAAAAAGCTTTTGACAACACCCCATGGCGCCCAGAAACACGCCTACCAAATGCAGTTGAACTAGGTGAAACGTCAATCATGTTTTTAGTCCACCCAACCCTTACAGAAGATGAAATAGCTAAAACAACCCAAGTTATGAAAGAAGTGTTTGGGTTAGCGAGCAAGTAATAGGTTCTAGGGAAGAGCTAAGTTTCGAGCCGTCAGCCGTCAGCCGTCAGCCGTCAGATCACAGAGGTTATTTGCTTTTTAAATGTTTTGTACCTATAAGTTTTTAAAACACTTTAAAAGAGTAACTGAATGAATTTCGAAAAGTTAGAAGTATGGAAGCGTGCCGCACGATTGAGTGCTGATGTATATAAAAAGACAGCATACCTTAAAGATTTTGGTTTTAGGGATCAATTAACACGCTCCAGCCTATCAGTGCCTAGTAATATAGCTGAGGGGATGACTCGTGAAAGCAATAAAGAGCGGCTTAGATTTTTAGATATATCTAGATCTTCTTTAGCGGAAGCTAGAACACAGATTTATATTGGTATAGACATTAGTTATATAGATAAAAATATCGGCGCCCAGTGGATAAATGAAACCATTGAGTTATCAAAAATGTTGACAGCCCTAAAGTCAAAAATAAAATTTGATAGCTGATAGCTGATAGCTGATAGCTGATAGCTGATAGCT